>JAIVTC010000351.1:0-3108 GCA_048629055.1 Candidatus Bathyarchaeota archaeon | reverse complement strand
CTCACCGTTGACAGCATCGAGCAGGCGATCGAACGTGCAGGAACCAAGGCAGGCAATAAAGGTGGTGAGGCAGCCGCCTCTGTCATCGAGATGGTTAATCTGCTGAAACAGCTCTGATGTCACAGCGAAAACGTCATCAGGCGCGCCGCCTGGCGCTGCAGGCGCTCTATCAATGGCAGGTGACAGGTGATGATATTGGCGATATCAGCTCTCAGTTCGTCGCTGAAAACGACACCGATAAATATGATATCGACTATTTTCGTGATCTGTTTCAGGGGGTGCCGACGCACCTGGATGAACTCGACAGAGAGCTGCAGCCGCTGATTGACAGGGATATCGAGCGTGTCGACCTGGTCGAGCGGGCGGCGCTGCGTCTCGGCGTCTATGAACTGCTGCATCATCCGGAAGTTCCGTTTCGCGTGGTCATCAATGAATCTGTTGAACTTGCCAAAGTATTCGGCGCCGACAAGGGGCATCGTTATGTCAATGGCGTGCTTGACAAGGTGGGTCACAAAGTACGCGCTGCCGAGATCAAATCAGTTAGGAACCTGTCCTAGAATGAAAACCTACTGCGGAAAAGCCATTTTGGCCAGATTTTCCGATCATTTTGTTCAGCACATCCATGTGCTTCACCCCTTCGGGGCTTGCGCCAAAAATTGATCCTGTCAATTTTTTCGTTAAATAGGACAGGCTATTCGCCTTAAATGCTAGAAAAATCTGACTCAAAATGGCATTCCCTCGCTACGGCCCTCATTCTAGGGCAGGCTCCTAAGTGAGTCTCTCTGAATTTTCCCTGATCGATGACTACATCGCCATCTCCAGGACCACGCGGGATGATGTCAGTCTCGGTATCGGAGATGATTGCGCCGTACTTGAAGTCCCCCACGGAAAATCTCTGGCCGTCAGTATGGACACCCTGGTCGCCGGCAGGCATTTCATCGATGGCGCTAATGCGGTCAGCCTGGGTCACAAGGCGCTGGCCGTCAACCTCAGCGATCTTGCAGCGATGGGCGCAGAACCCGCCTGGGCGATGCTCTCACTGACGATGCCCGAAGCGGATATCCGCTGGATTCAGAATTTCATGCAGGGTTTTCTTGCCCTGGCTGATCGCTTCGGTGTACAGCTGGTCGGCGGCGACACCACCCGCGGTCCGCTCTCGATTACTGTGCAGATTCATGGCTTTGTCGATCCCGGGCAGATGATGCGGCGCAGTGGCGCACACCCCGGTGATCTAATCTATGTCACCGGGTCGCTGGGAGATGCCGGACTGGCATTGCGGCTGCAACAGGCTGGCAGTCTCGATTCGGCGCATCATCAGCAACTGCTGCAGAGACTCGATTCTCCCACTCCGCGTATTACCGAAGGGATGCAGCTGGCATCCATCGCAACAGCAGCCATCGATCTATCGGATGGCCTGATTGGTGATCTGGGGCATATTGTGCAGCAGAGCAACTGCGGGGCAACCATTGAGTTGCAGCGCCTGCCCTGTTCGACAGCCGTGAAAGCGGCGATTGCACAGAGCAACGAGTGGAGTCTGCCACTCTCATCGGGTGATGATTACGAGCTTTGTTTTACAGTTCCAGCAGAGAAGCAACAGCAGCTGCAGCAACTGGCGGCAACACTCGATTGTCCACTGACGCGCATCGGTGTGATCGAACAGCAGCCGGGCATTCGCTGTGTCAACGCGGAGGGTGCAGTGGTCGATGTCGAATCCGGGTATGATCATTTTACCTGACGTCATACCGGCGAAGGCCGGTATCCAGGATTTCAAAGAGCGTCATACCAGCGCATGCCGATATCCAGAATGTACGCGATTGGAGCAATCTGGATTCCGGGTCTCCACTTTGTTCCGCCCGGAATGACGGGGTTATTTCACTATTTTGTCTATTAAACTCACCTTTCCGCGTTTCGAAGAGATTCCCTACCATCGGGACAGCACCCTGTTGTTGTCAGCAGTGCGTGATCTGCGCTGGCCTGTGATGCTGGACAGCGGAAGTCATGATGGAGGCATGGTAGATATTATCGCTGCTGCCCCTGCTGTCACCCTGGTCACCCGCAGTGGGCAAACCACTGTAGAAGAGAACGGTCAAACGCTTCTTGAAACGGCTGATCCATTCGAACTGGTGCGCAGCAGGCTTGGAAAGGTTAGCAGGAGTTTTTCACCTCTCCCCTTTGAAGGAGGCGCCATCGGTTACTTTGGCTATGATCTTGCACGGCGTATCGAGCATCTGCCGCAGCTTGCCGAAGATATCGACCAGCTTCCCGAGATGATGATCGGCATCTACGACTGGAGCATCGTTGTCGACCATCAACGCTGCAAAAGCTGGCTGGTGGGGCAGGGGAGGTTTGAGCAGACCAGGGAGCTGTGGACTCAGTTGCGGCAGCGGCTGAATCGCAATATCGCGCATCCCGCCACCGCACAGCTGAAAGCAGTCACTCCTTTTGTCTCCGCCGTCAGCCGCACTGCCTATCGGCAGGCATTCGATGTCATACAGGAGTATATCAACGCCGGTGACTGCTACCAGGTCAACTATACTCAGCGCTACTCTGCATCTGTCACAGGTGACGGCTGGCTGGGATATCAACAGATGCGGCGGCAGAATCCGGCGCCATTTGGTGCCTACATGCTGCTCGATGGCATCGAGGTGCTGAGTTTCTCTCCGGAACGTTTCTTACAGCTGCGTCACGGCAACATCCTGACGCAGCCCATCAAGGGAACCAGGCCGCGCGGCGCATCTCCCGGCAGTGACCTGAAACTCAAGGACGAACTCTACAACAGCGGCAAGGATCGGGCCGAGAACCTGATGATTGTTGATCTGTTGCGCAACGACCTGGGCAGGGTCGCTGAGCCGGGATCGATTCAAGTACCGGAGCTGTTCAAGGTGGAGAGCTATGCCACTGTGCATCACCTGGTCAGCCATGTCACAGGCCGGTTGCGGCAGGGTGAGGATGCACTCAGCCTGCTGCGCGCCTGCTTGCCCGGCGGTTCGATAACCGGTGCGCCCAAGATCCGCGCCATGGAGATTATCGAAGAGCTGGAGCCATACCGGCGCGGTATCTACTGCGGCGCTATCGGTTACATCGGATTCAACGGCGATATGGACAGCA
>JAIVTC010000350.1:0-2069 GCA_048629055.1 Candidatus Bathyarchaeota archaeon | reverse complement strand
TGGGCTGGTCGCTGCTGCTGACCATTCTGGTCGGAGTCAGCCGGGTTTACCTTGGTGTTCACTGGCCGACGGATATCATCGCAGGGTGGATTGCCGGTGGTCTCTGGGCGCTGCTCTCTCTTCTCGCCCTGCGTTGGTTCATAAAAAAAGGCCGCTAAAAATAGCGGCCTTATGGTGGCGCCTGCTGTTGTGTTCAGCTTTACTTGATAAACAACATCTCCTGGTACTTGGGCAGCGGCCACAGTTCATCGGCGACTTCGGCTTCCAGTGCATCCGCATGCGCACGCACCTCTTCCATCAGGCCGCGAATCTCATTGGCGCAGAACTGCATATGCTCTTCTGCAGAGGCAAAGCCCTCTTTTAGCATCGCTTCGCTGAGTTTGCCAACAGCGGCCATCATCTCATTCGATTCAGCGGCGACAGTTTTTGCCGTTGAGTCATCCATCTCGATATTCATCTCCGCCATGCTTGAATGTGTCATGGCAAGCTCGGAGAGGTATTGAACGGCGGCAGGGTAGATGGTTGTTTTCGCCATGCTGACGACCAGCTTGGCTTCAACTTCGATAGAGAGGATATATTGTTCTGCAAAGACTTCGTAGCGGCTCTCCAGCCCTATAGGAGAGAGTACGCCTGTACTCTCAAAGAGTTCCTTTACGGATGCTTCCTGAAGCGCAGGCAGGGCATCTGCGGTGGTGGGAATGTTCTTCAGACCGCGCTCCTCAACAGCCATCTTGTGCCACTCTTCAGAGTAGCCGTCTCCACCAAATACCGCGTTGCCATGCTCATTCATCAGCTCCTGGAGTACGGCGATGACTGCCTCAGTCTGATCGGTTCCCTTGGTGAATTCAGCTTCCAGCTTGTCGGCAATCACGTTCAGAGAGTCCGCCAGCATGGTGTTCATGGCAATCAGCGGGCCTGTCACTGACTGGGCGGAACCGACGGCACGGAACTCAAAGCGGTTGCCGGTGAAGGCGAATGGAGAGGTGCGGTTGCGATCGCCCGGATCGCGTTCAAAGTTGAGGATCTGGTCAAGCCCAAGATCCATCTCTCCGCCATCCTGGCTTTTGGTGAGCTTGCCATCCTTGATATCCTGATAGACTTTTTCCAACTGCTCACCGAGGTAGACCGAAAGGATCGCGGGAGGCGCTTCGTTGGCGCCCAGGCGGTGGTCGTTGCCAGCGGAGGCGATGACTGCGCGCAACAGCGGGCCGAATTTGTTGACGCCGCGAATGACTGCGCCGCAGAAGAGCAGAAAGTTAAGGTTGTCATGCGGCGTCTTTCCGGGATCGAGCAGGTTGCCCTGGGTGGAGTTGCCGACAGACCAGTTGACGTGCTTGCCCGAGCCGTTGATGCCTGCAAACGGCTTCTCATGCAGCAGGCACATGAAGCCGTGTTTTTTCGCGGTGGCTTTGAGGATGGTCATCAGCATCTGCTGATGGTCGGCTGCAATATTGGCCGCCTCGAAGTAGGGCGCAATCTCAAACTGTCCGGGCGCAACTTCGTTGTGGCGTGTTTTTGCGGGAATGCCGAGTCGATAGAGCTGGTCTTCAACATCCTGCATATAGACCTGGACGCGTGCGGGGATGGCGCCGAAATAGTGGTCGTCGAACTCCTGTCCTTTCGCCGATGCTGCGCCGAACAGGGTTCTGCCGGCAAGCAGCAGGTCGGGACGGCTGTTGGCGAAGTTGCTGTCGACCAGGAAATACTCCTGCTCTGCGCCGCAGCTGGAGTTCAAGGGTGCGATCTCCGTCTCTCCCATCAGAGAGAGCACTTTTTGTCCCGCCTTGTTCATCGCCTCGTTGGAACGCAGCAGCGGGATTTTCTTATCCAGTGCTTCGCCTGTCCATGACATAAAGACACAGGGGATCATCAGTGTCGCGCCGTTGTCCGTGGGCATGATATAGGCGGAGCTGGATGGATCCCATGCGGTATAGCCGCGTGCGGCATTGGGCATGCGGATGCTGCCGTTGGGGAAGGAGGAGCCGTCCGGCTCGCCCTTGATCAGCAGGCTGCCGGTGAATTCGGTGATCGCCCTGCCTTCTGAATCGGTGATGACAAAGCCGTCATGC
>JAIVTC010000349.1:0-3703 GCA_048629055.1 Candidatus Bathyarchaeota archaeon | reverse complement strand
TACGGTTTTCAGCACCTTCCAGCTGCCGCTGCAGATCCCTGAATGCCTCGCTAGCTTTGAGATCCGGGTAGCGCTCCACCACCACAAGCAGGCGGGATAATGCATTGCCCAATGCAGACTGGCTGGACTCGAATGCCTGTAACTGCTGCGCATCCGGCGTACCCTGAATGCCGGCCTGACCTGCCTTGGCCCTTGCATCTACGATGTTCTGCAGGGTTTCCTGTTCAAAATCCCGCGCGCCCTGCACCGTTTTGACGAGGTTGGGAATCAGGTCAGCCCGCCGCTGATAGACGTTTTCGACCTGGCTCCAGGCCGCATCTACTCCCTCTTGCAAACCGATCAGGCGGTTATATCCGCTCCATGCAATCACCACCACTACCAGCAGCAGCGCCACAATAATGCCACCCGGGCTGAGTAATTTATTCATGTTTCAACTCCTGATTATAAATACCTGACGACGCAGGACGCTGCATTCAGCATCACATCACCAATCGATATGATTAATATGGTATCAAGTAATTATCCGTGAGATCAGGTTGTCTGAAATTATTTTGCAGTCACTTGCAGAAGCTGTTGCTATTCAACTGGCAATTGCCAGGAGCCTCTCCGGGAATAGGGAGCGCAGCGAGAGGACGCCATTTTGGGTCGGACTTTTCGTGCATTTGAGGCAAATAACCGGTCATTGTGCGCCATCTTCTTGCAACTTCCACGCAGTGTTCTATACTGCAGGGAGATTCATCTGCATCTGTAGCTGCCGTTGTCTCTATCATCAAACTGGAAAGGATTTTCCACACATGTGAATCTTTAACGGGGCTCACATGAAGCATCACTGAACGGAGTCTCACCGATGCAATTCAAACCCTGCTGTTTCCCAAACTCCTTACGACACACCGGCTCCTCGCTGCTTGAAGTGCTGGTGACCATGGTGATCCTGTCGATCGGCCTGCTCGGCTATGCCGGAATGCAGGTGAGCAGTATGCGCTCGACCGAGACGGGACGCATGCGCTCTGAAGTGATTGCCCTCGCCAGTGATATCTCCGACCGTCTGAAGGCAAACCGGCAGCAGGCAAATGCCGGGGAATATAACGGCAACTTGTCTGAAAAAACCTCCCCGCCCGACTGCGAGTCGAACACCTGCACAGCACAGCAGATGCGCAAACAGGATCTGTCGAGCTGGTATAAACGGCTCTCCACCCTGCCTGACGGCAAGGGCAATATTACAACAACCACCATTACTCTCGATGGCATCGATGCGACTCTGATGACCATCTCCCTGTGCTGGAATGAAGGACGTGTTGCAACGCCGAATTCCATCTGCCCGCCTCACTCCGGCAACGCATTGCAGCTTTTCCAACTCAGGGTGCTGCTGTGATGGCGAAAGATCCGAAATCATTCACAACTATTCAGCAGGGTCTTACACTGATTGAGATCATGATCGCACTGGCTATCGGCTCCGTGCTGATCGCCGGTGCGGGAAAGATCTTTATCAGCAGCAAAAGGAACGTCGAGGCCCAATTAAATCTGCAGCAAATTCAGGAGAATGCACGCTACGCGCTCGATCTGATCAGCCGTGATCTGCGCCGCGCCGGTTATTTCGGAGGCTTGAACAGTATCACCGCTATCGAGGGTACATCCGCTCCTCTGGAACCGACTGGTGAATGTCCACCTGGCAATGCATGGGGGCGCATGCTTGCCCGTCCGGTGTTCGGACTCAATGATACGAATAGTGGATATGCGTGCATTCCCAACCGCGACTATCTGCGTGGCGATATTGTTATAACGCGCTATGCACATCCTGCCGCGGTGACGGGAACATTGTCTGACAAGCAGTTGTATCTGCGCTCAAACCCTACTGAAGGAGCTCTCTTCATCGGCTCAAAAAGTGATGAAAACCAGATCATCGAACCCGGCATCGTGCAAAAAATCATCGCACGCGCCTACTATATTCGCACATCGACCACGCTCTGTACTGACGGAAGCAAGCCGCCGGCGCTGTGGAGGGAGAGCCTGCATAGCAACGGCCGCACTGTCGCTGAAGAGCTGGTGACGGGAGTCGAGCAGCTGCAGCTTCAGTATGGCGTCATCGACTTCAATCCTGATGATGACATGCAGAGCGATGAAATCTCCTATCGCTACCTGGATGCAAATCATGTCACTGATTCAGAATGGGATGCACCATTTGATTCTGCATCAGAGTGGAGGGAATGGGTGGAGTTGACCTCAAACAGCACAGCTCACTCTGCGGTAGTTCTTGCAAGAGTGTGGCTGCTGGTGCGCGCCGTCTGCACCGAGCCGGCCGTTGTCAATCGCCGCACGTATACCATGGGAAGTCATCATTACGCCGTTGACGACCATTTTCGACGTCAGTTGTACTCCACCACGGTGCAGCTGAGGAATTGAAGCGGATGAGAGGTTCACACAGGGTATTCGATCACAACCAGCAGGGGGCGGCGCTTGCCATTGCTCTGATATTTTTACTGGTGATTGCGCTCCTCGGCGCCCTGTCACTGAACACCTCATTTCTTGAGTCATTGATGGCAGGCAACAGTCAGTTCCAAAACAGGGCGCTGTATGACGCCGAGTATCTGCTGCGCGTCGCTGAAAATGATCTCTCGAGGGTTGTCGCTAACGCATCCCCGCTGCAGAGTCACTACCATCTAATCGGCGAGAAAGGCGTGGAGCCATCCTCAATTCAGTGGCCTGGATGGAGTGACGGCACAGCTTCAAAAGTTGTCACACAAGATGGCGTCAATGGCGCCTATACGATCGAATATCTTGGCCCTGTGTATGAGAACAGCGGCGAGAATATCGCCCAGGAGGAACAACCTGCGACGAACAACACAGCCTCCTACTACCTGTTCCGCATCACAGCCCTTGCTATTGCCGGCAAGGGAAGCAAACGCATTGTTCAATCTATCTACAGGACGGTGGAGGGGATAGCGCCATAACGTTATGCCGATGCGTATCAATCTCAACATAGGATGTGCTGAGCTTGCGAAGCGCATCAATCACAAATAACAGTTGGCAGCGAAACAACATTGTTTGCAGCTCATGTTTTTACTGCCAACTTTTACAATGGAAAATAACATGGAAAACGGACTTCAAAGATCTCTCACAACGGCAGCCCTCATCAGTATGGCTGCACTCATGGCAAGACCGATTTTCGCCGACACGGTGGTGGATCCGGCCACCCAGCCAATCTGGAGTATCGCGC
Source organism: Candidatus Bathyarchaeota archaeon (assembly GCA_048629055.1). Taxonomy (GTDB): domain Bacteria; phylum Pseudomonadota; class Gammaproteobacteria; order Chromatiales; family Chromatiaceae; genus Sva-25. The sequence continues at coordinate 489 of JAIVTC010000349.1, read as the reverse complement.
CGCTGGAACTCGGTAATTCTGATCTGCGCATCAATGCAGGAACCAGCGCCTACCAGGTGTGGCATGAGAATATCGTCTGGTCCGGAGATCTGCGGGAGTGGCTCATCGACGCATCCGGAAACAAGTCACCCGGAAAGTGGAGCGCCCGGGGGAGATACAATGAACTGCAGAAGCAGGCCTCTCCCTCCTCACCCTACTGGCAGCAGCGGGAGATCATCACACTCGATGGCAATGGTGCGCAAATCCCCTTTCAGTGGGATCGACTGAGTCCCGGACAGCAGTCAGCCATCACTGCCAACCCGCATGCCCCGGCATCTCCTTACAATGGTGAAGAGATCGTGGATTTCATCCGCGGCGACCGCTCCGGGGAGCTTCCTGACGGCATCTATCGCTTTCGGCTTCATGCCATCGGCGACATGCTGCACTCGGCTCCGATCCATGTCGGCACGCGTATTTATGCCGGCGCCAATGACGGCATGCTGCATGCGT
>JAIVTC010000348.1:0-5619 GCA_048629055.1 Candidatus Bathyarchaeota archaeon | reverse complement strand
ACATCATACTGCTCACGGCTATAGAGCTGCTCTGCCTGCAGGCGGATCTGCCTGCCGATAAACTGCTCCAGTTCAATCAGGCTCGCCGACTCCTCATCAAGGATTAAATCCACCACGTCCTGGGAGGCAAGGATCAGCAGTGACTGCACATCGAACTGACGCGACTCACGCAAAATTTCACGAAAAATCTCATAACAGGTTGTCTCGGCTGTCTTCTGCGTGCCGCGTCCATTGCAGCAGGGACAGGGAGCACACAGGATGTGACCCAGCGATTCACGCGTGCGCTTGCGGGTCATCTCCACCAGTCCAAGCGATGAGACCTCTGTGATCTGGGTTTTGGCATGATCCTTTGCCAGGCATTTCTCCAGCGCCCGCATCACCTGGCGTTTATGCTCCGCATCCAGCATATCGATAAAGTCGATAATAATGATACCGCCCAGGTTTCTCAATCTTAACTGTCTGCAAAGCGTCTGGGCTGCTTCGAGATTGGTCTTGAAAACGGTCTCTTCGAGCGTGCGGTGACCGACAAATCCACCGGTATTGACATCGATTGTGGTCATCGCCTCTGTCTGATCAATAATCAGATAACCGCCCGATTTCAAATCGACCTTGTGTTGCAACGCCTTCTCTATCTCATCTTCGACCCCGTAAAGATCAAAGATCGGGCGCTCCCCCGGATAGTATTCGATGCGGTCACTGATCTCGGGAATAAAGCTCTGTGCAAACTGCAGCGCGTTTTGATAGGTTGTGCGGGAGTCGATGCGCACCTTCTGAATATGTGTATCGGTCATATCCCGCAGCGCACGCAGGGCGAGGGGCAGATCATCATGGATCAACTCACAGCTGCCAGCCACTAGCGTTTTTTTTCCGATTGACTCCCACAGGCGTGATAAAAACAGCATATCAGCACGCAGCGCCATCTCGTCCGCCCCTTCAGCAGCCGTGCGTGCGATAAATCCACCCCGCAACTTCTCCTCCCTGACAAACAGTGACAGTATATCGCGCAGACGGCCGCGCTCCTGTTCATCTTCTATTTTTTGCGAAATACCGATGCTCTTCTCTGCCGGCAGGAAGACCATGAAGCGCGAGGGTATGGAGAGATGCGTTGTCAGGCGGGCGCCCTTGCTGCCCAACGGATCCTTGACCACCTGTACGATGAGATCACTACCGGTCTGCACCAGCTCCGTGATGTCCGGGGTTGCCTCACGATGACCGACACTGGCAATATCAGAGGCATGCAAAAAAGCAGCGCGCTCAAGGCCGATCTCGACAAAGGCCGCCTGCATCCCCGGCAATACCCGGCAAACACTGCCCTTGTAGATGTTGCCGACCAGCCCCCGTTTTTTGATACGTTCGACCAGGATCTCCTGCACCATGCCATTTTCGATGATGGCGACCCGGGTTTCAGGCGGAGTCACATTGACCAGAATCTCTTCACTCATTTTTGCCGGGGAATCATTATTCCCGCTCTCCTCGGTAAAGTCGCCGCCTCAAAATACAGCAATCCCATGGCAACAGAATAGACCTGTTAGAGAGTTTCTACAAATATTGCCATAATGCCTTGAATTAAATGTGAAAAAATAGATGTCGGAGAGGTCTGCATTACTCAAACAACGCGATATAGGCAGCGTAGCGAAACAGCCTGTTTCGCGCCTGCCCTGTCGCCTCTGACAAAATCCCCTGATCGATAAATTTGGTCATCAGATTATTTGACGCCTGAAACGTCAATCCACTCATATCGACAAGATCCTGTACGCGCATGAAAGGCGTCTCATGGAGCCTCTCAAGCACCCTCAGGCCATTCGCTGCGACGCGTCCAAACTCATCCATGATGCACTGCCTGTGACGTTCACGCAGGGCCACGGCTGCGATTGCGGTTTCAGTCGCATACTGCGAACTGACCGCTACACCGTTGAGAAAAAACTTGAGCCAGCCCTCCCAGTCCCCGGTCTCCCTGATGCGCTGCAGATAACCATAATAGGCCTGCCGATGCTCTCTGAAATAGCCGGAGAGCGCAAGCGCAGGCAACTGCAGCGCATCTTTCTGAGATAGCAGCAGGCTGATCAGCAATCGTCCGACACGCCCGTTTTTTGAGGGAAACGGGTGAATGGTCTCAAACTGTGCATGCGCCAGCCCCACCTGCAGCAATACCGGCAGGGACTCGTCATAAAGAAAACCCTCCAGCAGACGCAGCAGGTCGTTTAGATGCCGCGGTGGAGCAGGCACGAATATAGCCTCCACGATGCTGCATCCCGGCCGACCAATCCAGGTTTGCTGCTGCCGCAATTCTCCTGCACTGTTTTTTTGCTCTTCATCACCATCGAGCAACAGCCGGTGCAACTGCCGAATCAGCGATATCGTCATGGGGCGCTTAACGATGGCGTCAACTCCCGCGCGCATCGCCTGCAGATAGTTGAATGCCTCGTCAAATTCAGCAGCTTCGTGTTCAACAGCAAAGCCCGCCTCACGCCTGGCAAGATGATCCACTCTGCTTTCGACTCCATCGATCCGACACGAGAGAACCGCCTCGCGGCGCATCGACATCGCAATAAAATTATGCGCATTCGCCTGCGCCTGCACGGCGCCATCCAGAACCGCTATTGCCCGTTCAGCTTTTGCCAACAGGCTTTGCAGCTCGGCATCAAAAACAATCGCCGGTCGCGGAGGCAGCGGAGCGGGGATAAAAGCGCTGTAGCCTCCCGGCTGCCGGATATATTGACCTGCACGCGACGAGTTATTCATACAATTCAGACTTGATCATGGAAAACCACAGATAGAAATTAAGCGCTTACCTATTTTTTACCACGGAACACTTGGACGACACGGAATAGTCGTAACCGCTCATCCGTGCATTGTTCGAAATAGCGTAGGATGCTGCTGAGGAACGAAGCGCATCGCTCGCGAGTTTACTCGACAGATGCGCTTCGCAAGCTCAGCAGCATCCTACATAGTTGTTGCCATGCACGGACTTTTTGAGAAGTTACAGTGTTGCCAATTATCCTTGTGTTCTTTTCGTGACTTTCGTGTTTTTCGTGGTCAATTTTTAAAGATGCTATCCCCGGTGATAGGGATGCCCCTGCAGCAAACTCCAGGCGCGATAGAGTTGTTCGGCGACCACCACCCGCACCATGGGATGCGGCAGTGTCAACGGTGAGAGTGACCACTTGAGCCTTGCCTGATTCAGACATTCGGATGACAAGCCATCGGCGCCGCCGACGAGCAGCGCGATGTCCGGCCCATCCTGCAACCAGCCGGCAAGCTGCGTGGAGAGCTGCCTGGTGCTCCATGATTTGCCATGCTCATCGAGCGCTATTACCGTCGCGCCTTTTGGAATCGCCGCCTGGATGCGCTTACACTCCTCCTGCATGCTCCTCTGCGTGCTGCTGCTCTTGCCGCGATGCGCAGGGTTGATTTCAAGCAGCCGCAGAGAGCACTCTCGCGGCATGCGCTTTGCATACTCCTGGTATGCCGTAGTCACCCATGCAGGCATCTTGTTGCCGACAGCGATCAGATAAATTTTCATGAGAATGGTGTCTGCTCCACCAACCACTCCCCTCTCCCCCGGGAGAGGGTTAGGGTGAGGGGCGTAACTGTTGAATCACCGCAGCAGTGTGTGGACGCACGCCGCGCCAGATATAAAAGGACTCGGCAGCCTGCTCGACCAACATACCGATACCATCGAGCGCTTTTCCGGCGTGATGCGCCTCTCCCCAGCGCACGAATGCCGTCGGCTCCCTGCCATACATCATGTCATAGCTCCAGCCACCTGACGCCAGGCAGGTATCGGGGATGGCGGGAACGTTGCCCTTCAACCCTGCTGCCGTGGCATTGATGATCAGGTCAAACTGCTGATTGCCAATCTCATGCAATCCACAGCCGCATATTTCTCCACGGTCGCTAAAGAGATCCGCCAGCAACACCGCCTTCTCCGCGGTGCGGTTCGCTATCATCAGGCTTGCCGGCTGCTGTTGCAGCAGCGGCAGTATCACCCCCCTGGAAGCGCCTCCGGCGCCAATCAGCAACAGTGAGGCATTGTTGAAATTGAAGCCGTGATTTTGTCTCAGATCACGCACCAGTCCGACGCCATCGGTATTGTCACCATGCAGCTTGCCATTATCCAGCCGGGTAATGGTATTGACCGCTCCGGCAAGCCGCGCCCTCTCACTGAGTTCATCCATCAGCTCCCATGCTCTCTCCTTGAAGGGCACGGTCACATTCAGGCCGCATCCGCCGCTGGTAAAAAAATCCCGCACGTCACCGTTGAAATCCTCCATGTCTCCCAACAGACGCTCATATTCAATATCTTCGCCCGTCTCACTGGCAAAAGCAGCATGAATTCCGGGTGACAGACTGTGCTTGACCGGATTGCCGATCACCGCATACCTGTCGCTCATGGGTTCAGCCACTGCGCTGCGCGTTTGGCAAAGTAGGTGAGGATGCCATCCGCCCCGGCGCGTTTGATGCACACCAGCGACTCCATCACCACGGCTCTCTCATCCAGCCAGCCATTCTGCACTGCCGCCATGTGCATCGCATATTCACCGCTGACCTGGTAGACATAGGTGGGCACGGCAAAGGTCTCCTTGACGCGCCGCACTATATCCAGATAGGGCATGCCCGGCTTCACCATCACCATGTCGGCGCCCTCCTGCAGATCCAGTGCGACCTCGTGCAGCGCCTCGTCACTGTTGGCCGGATCCTGTTGGTAGGTGTACTTGTTGCCTGCGCCCAGGTTGGCCGCCGAACCGACAGCATCACGAAACGGGCCGTAATAGCTGGAAGCATATTTTGCCGAGTAGGCAAGAATGCGCGTGTGGATATGCCCCGCCCCCTCCAGCGCCTGGCGCACCGCGCCGATGCGTCCATCCATCATGTCTGAAGGCGCCACCACATCGGCGCCTGCTGTCGCATGGGAGAGCGCCTGCCTGACCAGTACCTCGACGGTCTCGTCATTCATAACATAACCGGAGTCATCGATGAGGCCGTCCTGGCCATGCGTGGTAAAAGGATCCAGCGCCACGTCCGTGATGATCCCCAGTTCAGGGACCGCATCCTTGACCGCCATGACCGCACGCTGCGCCAGACCATCAGGGTTGAACGCCTCGCGGGCATCTTCTGATTTTGCCGAGGCAGGCGTCACCGGAAAGAGCGCCATCGCAGGGATGCCCAGCGCATGGACCTCTTTCGCCTCCTTCACCAGCAGGTCGATGCTCATACGCTCCACGCCCGGCATAGATGCCACCGGCTCACGTACGCCATCGCCCTCGAGCACGAACACCGGCAGGATCAGGTCATCAGCAGTCAAGGTCGTCTCGCGCATCAGGCGGCGCGAGAAATCATCTTTGCGCATACGGCGCATTCTGGTGGTGGAAAAGTTACGCGAAACAGCTTGCCAGGACATCAAAAAACTCCATACGAAATAAACAGGCCTATTCTACTGGAAAATGAATTAATGTTGATAAAAGACAATTCTGCTAGACTTAAACGCATGCTGATTTCTCGCAAAATCTCCCGTCTTGCGGCCATGGTGCTGATGCTGTGCATCTCTGTGCAGGCGATCGCTTTTGCCTCGCCTGCGTGCGTGCATCTGAACACTCCGGTTCAGATGGCTGTGTCTGC
>JAIVTC010000347.1:0-2950 GCA_048629055.1 Candidatus Bathyarchaeota archaeon | reverse complement strand
TCCCAATGTGCAGGTGGTGTGCCTCTACCCGGATGGCGGAACCTCGGATGTGCAGCGTCTGCAGATGGTGACAGAGGATGCCCGGAATCTCAAGGTGATCGGCATTCACGGTGATTTTGACGATGCGCAAAATGCCCTCAAGCTGTTGCTGGGATCGGAGAGTTTCAAGGCGAAGCTCAGGGAGAAAAATATCCAGCTCTCTGCCGCCAACTCGGTCAATTTCGGGCGCATCATCTTTCAGCTGATCTACCATATCCACAGCTATCTTGAGCTGGTCAGACAGAAAGCTGTCGCCATGGGTGAAAAGGTCTACCTGGCGGTTCCCAGCGGCAACTTCGGCAATGCGCTGGGCGGCTACTATGCGATGAAGATGGGACTGCCCGTCGAGAAGATCCTGATTGCCTCAAACCGCAACAACGTACTCACACATCTGATCAAAAACGGCAGTTATGATTTGCGCAGCATCTCCGTGGTTTCAACCACCTCACCGGCGATGGATATTCTGAAGTCCTCCAATATCGAACGTATTCTCTATGACCTCTACGGAGCGGAGCGCACCAGAGCATTGATGTCTCAACTGGACAACGAGAACTACTACCAGCTCACAGCCGATGAACTCGCTCAACTGCAGCAGTTTTTCGAGGCGGATTTTTGTAGCGATGAAGAGGGCAGGGAGTACATCAGGGCGGCATTCGATGATGGTTATCTGATGGATCCGCACACGGCGACCTGTTTCAAGGCCTACGAGAGCTGCACAGGCAAACCGCTGAAGACCATCGCCTACTCAACAGCCGAATGGACCAAGTTCTCCCCGACCATCGCCAATGCACTGACGGGAGAGGTCGATACAGATGACCTCGATGCGCTTAAATCCATTGCTGCAAAGGCCAACATCCACATCCCATCATCCATTCAGGCGCTTTTCGATAAGGAGATCACGCACAAGACGATTATCGACAAAGCGGAGATTGAGAAGGAGATTCTCGAATTTCTCTCCTGATTAGCTGTTTCCCGGACAACTCCCTCTCCCCCCGGGAGAGGGTTGGGGTGAGGGGGTACTTCAGGCAAACAAAAAAAGGCCGCTATGTTTTAGCGGCCTTTTTGCATTGCTGCAATCAGATTTACTTGATAAACAACATCTCCTGGTACTTGGGCAGCGGCCACAGCTCGTCGGCGACTTCGGCTTCAAGCGCATCCGCATGTGAACGCACCTCCTCCATCAGGCCGCGAATCTCGTTGGCGCAGAATTGCATATGCTCTTCTGTCGAGGCAAAGCCCTCTTTCTGCATCGCTTCACTGAGTTTTGCAACAGCAGTCATCATCGCATTTGCTTCAGACGCGACAGTTTTTGCAGTTGAGTCATCCATGTCAACATTCATCTCCGCCATGCTGGAATGCGTCATTGCCAGCTCGGAGAGGTATTGAACGGCAGCAGGGTAGATGGTTGTTTTCGCCATGCTGACGACCAGTTTGGCTTCAACGTCAATGGAGAGAATATATTGCTCTGCAAAGACTTCGTAGCGGCTTTCCAGCTCTACAGGAGAGAGTACGCCTGTACTCTCGAAGAGTTCCTTTACGGATGCTTCCTGCAATGCAGGCAGGGCATCTGCGGTGGTGGGGATGTTCTTCAAACCGCGCTCTTCAACGGCCGTCTTGTGCCACTCTTCAGAGTAGCCGTCTCCGCCAAATATGACATTACCATGCTCATTCATCAGCTCTTGAAGTACGGCGATGACGGCTGCGGTCTGATCGGTTCCCTTGGTGAATTCAGCTTCCAGCTTGTCAGCAATCACGTTCAGAGAGTCTGCCAGCATGGTGTTCATGGCAATCAGCGGGCCTGTCACTGACTGGGCGGAACCGACGGCGCGGAATTCAAAACGGTTGCCGGTGAAGGCGAATGGAGAGGTGCGGTTGCGGTCGCCCGGATCGCGTTCAAAGTTCAGGATCTGGTCAAGCCCAAGATCCATTTCACCACCATCCTGGCTCTTGGTGAGTTTGCCATCCTTGATATCCTGGAAGACTTTTTCCAGCTGCTCACCCAGGTAGACAGAGAGGATCGCCGGAGGCGCTTCGTTGGCGCCCAGACGATGATCGTTGCCTGCGGAAGCGAGGACTGCACGCAACAGAGGGCCGTGCAGATGAACGCCGCGAATCACCGCGCCGCAGAAGAGCAAAAAGTTCAGGTTGTCATGCGGCGTCTTGCCGGGATCGAGCAGGTTGCCCTGGGTGGAGTTGCCCACCGACCAGTTGACGTGCTTGCCCGAGCCGTTGATGCCTGCAAATGGCTTTTCATGCAGCAGGCACATGAAGCCGTGTTTTTTCGCGGTGGTTTTCAAGATGGTCATCAGCATTTGCTGGTGGTCGGCTGCGATATTTGCTGCCTCGAAGTAGGGCGCAATCTCAAACTGTCCCGGAGCAACTTCGTTGTGGCGCGTTTTTGCGGGAATACCGAGCCGATAGAGCTGGTCTTCGACATCCTGCATGTAGACCTGAACGCGGGCAGGGATGGCGCCGAAATAGTGGTCATCAAACTCCTGTCCTTTTGCCGATGCTGCACCGAACAGGGTTCTGCCGGCAAGCAGCAGGTCGGGGCGGCTGTTGGCGAAGTTGCTGTCGACCAGGAAATACTCCTGCTCTGCACCGCAGCTGGAGTTCAAGGGTGCGATCTCCGTCTCTCCCATCAGAGAGAGCACTTTTTGTCCCGCCTTGTTCATCGCCTCGTTGGAGCGCAGCAGCGGGATTTTCTTATCCAGTGCTTCACCTGTCCATGACATAAAGACACAGGGGATCATCAGGGTTGAACCGTTGTCGGTATGCATGATGTAGGCGGAGCTGGATGGATCCCATGCGGTATAGCCGCGTGCGGCATTGGTCATGCGGATGCTGCCGTTGGGGAAGGAGGAGCCGTCCGGCTCGCCCTTGATCAGCAGGCTGCCGGTGAATTCGGTGA
>JAIVTC010000346.1:0-2569 GCA_048629055.1 Candidatus Bathyarchaeota archaeon | reverse complement strand
TTATTTATTTCCACGAAAAATTGGCTTAATAGCAGAAATAAGCGTGCCCAACGAACAATGCTCTGCAATACGGCTTTGCTCAACCTACGAATTCATAATATCGGCTTTCAATAATGTAGGGTTTATTACTTCGTCTTCAAGGCCATCGACAACAATTTTGCCGTGACATCCACAATCGGGATCACCTTGTTGTAATCCATGCGAGTCGGCCCGACTACGCCCAGCACACCGGCAACGCTGCCATCGGTCTCATAGGGGGCGGTGACCAGGGTGCAGTTATCAAAGGGTTCGTAGTCAGACTCTTCACCGCTGAAGATCTGCACTCCTTCGGCATCCATGCAGTGATCCAGCAGATGCAGGATCTGGCGTTTTTCGGCAAATGAATCAAACAGGTGCTTCAGCATTGTCATGTCCGAGAGATCATGAAACCCCATCAGATTGGTCTGCCCGGAAAGCACAAAATCGCCGTCCGAGTCATCACTATCATTCAATACCAGTTCCGCCAACTCCATAGCCTGGGTCATCACCTCGTCCATCTGCTTCCTGGTCGACTGCATCTCCTTGAGCAGGCCGGCGCGCATACTCTCCAGATCCTGGCCGCCGTAGTTGGCCGTGAGGTAATTTTGCGCCTGTGTAAGCTGTGATTCACTAAAGCGTTTTGCCGATTCAATGACCCGGTTCTGCACTTCTCCATCGCTGGTCACCAGGATCACCAGAATGCGGCTGCCGGAGAGCGGCACAAACTCAATCTGACGAAACAGAATCCGCTCGCGACGCGGAATCATCACCAGCCCCGCCATGTGGGTTAAATCAGAGAGCGCAGCGGAAGCCCGTGCGGCCAGCGCCTTGCCATCGGCACCGACAGCAATCTGCTGCTGCATCTGCTGCACCTCACTCTTTTCGAGCGGCCTCAGCGACACCAGAAAATCAACAAAAAAGCGATACCCGGAAACCGTCGGCACCCGCCCCGCAGAGGTATGCGGCGATGTAATCAAACCCGCATCTTCCAGATCCGACATCACGTTGCGGATGGTTGCGGGACTGAGGTTCATGCCGCTGTCACGCGCCAGGGTGCGTGATCCAACCGGCTGACCATCACGAATATAGTGTTCGATCAGCACTTTTAAAAAGTACTGCGCACGCTCATTCACCGCATAATCAACAGAAGTGTTAGCCATAACTCCAATTCAACAATATCCGTTAGCACACTATAGACATGAGTGCTAAACGATGAATTATCCAGTGTTATTTCACGCAGCGCAAGTAATCAGAGAGTTGATTTCCATTAATCGCATCACTTCATGTAGAATTCCCCACCATGGCAAAGAGAGCAAAAAAGAAGAAGAGATCAACCGGCAGCACCATCGCGCTGAATAAAAAAGCGGGACATGACTATTTTATCGAAGAGCGCTACGAAGCCGGCATCTCCCTGCAGGGCTGGGAAGTCAAGGCGCTGCGCGCCGGGCATGTGAACATCAAGGAGAGCTACGTCACCGTCAAAAACGGTGAAGCCTTCATCTTCGGCTGCACCATCAACCCGCTGCTGAGCGCCTCCACGCACGTCAATCCGGAGCCGAGGCGCACGCGTAAACTACTGCTGCACCGCCATGAGCTAAGCAAGCTCATCGGCCTTATCGAACGCAAAGGCTACACCCTGGTGGCTACCGCCATGTACTGGAAAAATGGCAAGGCAAAACTCGAAATCGGCGTCGCCAAGGGCAAGAAACAGCACGACAAACGCGCATCCCTGAAAGAGCGCGACTGGAAGCGCGACCAGCAGCGCGCCATGAAAGATCGTTAAGCCCCCTCTCCCTCCGGGAGAGGGCCGGGGTGAGGGGCAGTGAGAAAATCAAACAAAAATCATCATTTGCCACCGAACCATCAAAGGTTTACACTGTCCAATCTCTTGAAAATTGACTGGATAACCTCCATATCAATATTCAGGAACAGATGAAGGGGACGACCTGGCTTCGACGCGGGTTACAAAACTTCAGATGCATGTCGAGGGACGAGTACCTCGTAAAACCAGTCGTAAAATGATAGTTGCAAACAACGACAACTACGCTCTGGCTGCCTAGGTAGCCAGCCCCTCGCCGGTGTGTGCCCATACGCCCGGATTTCAGGGGTCGAATCATACGGGATCGCAGTGACGGAGTGTTCGGGCCAGACCTGTTAAAACCTAACGAACTCGACTGCTGACTACCCTGCCTGTCGGGTAACAGCGAGTCTAAAAATAATAGACGGGGCTAAACATGTAGAGTCTAAAGCAGAGTGCTTGCGGACGCGGGTTCGATTCCCGCCGTCTCCACCAACATCATATATAACCGCTTGATTCTCAAGCGGTTTTTTTTGGTCTTTTTCTGTTGAAATCAGTGGTGAGATACACTGGTGAGATACATTGACAGTAAAAAACCCTTCATATTTGGTTAAATCCCGTCATGGAATATGGTATTTTCAGATACAAATTCCAAAGAGACTCCGGAAAAACAGCAAGAGGAGATCATTTCGTAAGTCTCTGAAGACCTCAAATCGAAAAAAAGCATTATCACAGGCAAGGCATTGGTGGGTA
>JAIVTC010000345.1:0-2416 GCA_048629055.1 Candidatus Bathyarchaeota archaeon | reverse complement strand
GCTGCTTGCTCTTCGCCTTTTCTTCTGCCGCTGCAGAGCGCTTAGCCGGTGCAACGGGATCTCTTATCTGCTTGGCCTGCTGCTCTTCATCGGCGAACAGCAGTGGCCTCCACGCCTCCATCATGTGCCATTTGACGTAATAGGCCAGCATGCAGAGAAACAGGTGTGTTCTCACCCGCTGTTCCTGATAGTGGCGAATGGGACGGATCTCCAGATCCATGGTCTTGATGGAGCGGAAGGCGCGCTCGACCTGGCTCAGCGCCTTGTAGTGACGCACCGCATCCGCTGCAGAGAGTTCCTCTTCCAATGATGTGCGAATCACGTAGATGCCGTCCAGCGCCGCCTCCGCGTTCACTTTCTCTGTATCAATCTCAAAGCTGAATTGACTCTCTGCAATCTCAAGCTTGAAGTGCTTGGCCATCTTGTATTTGTTGATCACCCGGCCGACGCGTACCCCGATCTTCTCTGCATCCTTGATGTAGCCCCGCGCGATCATTCCCTGCACCTGCTCCAACTCCTCGTGTGTCGCTTGTAATAAATCTTCTCGCTTGTGTTTACGCCGGTGCGCCAGTTCCGGGTTGCGACAGGCAATCAGCTTCTCTCCCGGAAAGTCAGGATGCGTCAGTTCAAAGAGATTGCGTTCATCAAACAGTGTCGGCTGAATCATTTCAGCATCCATCAGCTTGCGGATAGCCCCTGTCTTCAGCGCTGTGATCCACTCCACCCCAGCCTGCCCCTTGAGTTCGTCGATCTGCTTCTGAGAGATCATGCCGCGATCCCCCACCAGCACAACGGACTTCAGGTTGAATGCTCCCTGCAGGCGTTCAACCTGGGGCATCAGGGTTTTGGGGTCCGTGGTATTTCCGGGGAAGGCCGAGATAGAGACAGGGCATCCCCGGTCATCGGTGAGTAAACCGTAGTTGACCTGCAGCTTCCCTTTCTTTTGGTCACGACTGTAGCCCCGTGCCGCCAGCGGGCATTTCTCCCCCTCGAAATAACTCGACGAGAGGTCATAGAGCACCCGGCCGCCCTCTTGCAAATGCCGTGCAGCCAGCCGCTTCTCGATGGCGTCCTGGCGCTCATAAAGCCAGTCCATCGCTGCGTACAGGGCCTCATCATCCGCCTCTTCAACGCCAAGCATTTCACCCAGGGTGGTGTTCCCCCAATCGCGCGTCAAAGCCAGTTTGCTCTGTGGACAGAGAATGCGGGATGCGATCATGGCGATCACCAGATCCCGCTCTTTCGAGCGCCGACTGCCAATAATTTTGTCCAGTCCCAGTCGCCTGATGGTGAGAAGCACTGCATCCACATGCCCGTGCGCGGGGGAACGCAAGATATCAAAATACTCTTCAGGTTTAACCAGTTTCTCGCCTTTGAGAATCCGTCGGATGGATTCAGCCTGCGCGATAGAGAGGCTGGAAAGATTGGCGATGGTGCGCTTGATGGTCTTTTTACCCTTGCGGGTGGATTCACGCAGGAGGATGGCTGGAGGGGATTTACGGTTCGGGACGATATCGATGTACATGGACGCACTTTACAGTATTGTCAATAAAATAGCAACATGTAATCCTGTAATTACATGGGCGCACTTATGCGCCAATAAAGCAGGGTTATGGCCAATGTTCTATGAATATCAGTCAGTTGGGATGTAGATAAGAACGGTTCTTAAGGGAACTTCAGTCTAATAATTAAGAGCCGTACATGGCCGCAGGATGGTAAAACAGCAGGTTTTAAGTTCTCCATCTTACCCTGCTCATCCTGCGGGCATCATTTTGAAAGGTTCACTATCGTATTACCAGCCTGGCCACTGAGCCGGTTTTCTTTTGTCTGCTGCTGGCTGATTGGTGTCGACCGCTACTCAGTAGCACGTCTCTTCTCAATCTGCTCCTGTATCAGTTCCATGAGTATCTGTCTTTGCAGATAATCAGCCTCTGACTCATCGCGCATTCGAGGCCCAACCTGGTAATCCACATCGTCTCACTGAACCGGCTCTCTGCTCTTGTACAGATCCTGACTCGCTTCCCAGTGAAGTGCGGCTCTATCTTCTGCTGTCATGAGCAAGAACGCAAACACACCCTTCACGGGGCCAGCAGGGTGAGCAGGATCTGAAGCTGCAGCCTAACCGGTAATCGATGCGCTCCTACGTGAATTTGAGATGAGTTGGTGAAGGTGTCGGGCCTTGTCAGATTCGCGTGAGAGCGCCCTTTTTCACGGTACTACAGAGTTAAATCCACCAATTTGGTTGATTTTAATGAAATGAAGGTGAGAGCATGAACGATAAAGCACATACAGCTATCCATGAAGCGGGGCATGTTGTAGCACAAGTCAAGCCTGATGAATTCAATGAGGCGCTAACTAAAATTATCAATGAGTATCAAACTCATTAAAGAGAAAAACAGGGTTTGCTTTGCAGCGA
>JAIVTC010000344.1:0-2847 GCA_048629055.1 Candidatus Bathyarchaeota archaeon | reverse complement strand
GGTGCGGGACAATTGAAAAGGATTGCCGCCTCTGACCATGAGTATGCTTGTTTGCATGCGCTCAAAAACATCGATGGCTATTTTAGTACGTTCTATGGTGGATGAATTTTTTGTAATTAATATGAACGGGAATTCCCGGTTCATATTAAGCGCTGACAATAGACTGCCGAAATTATGCGGCACCGCGATTATTGCACCGCCGTACTCCGCTATCAGGTCATTCATCATGCGTGTATCATCCGCAGTGAATTGAATATGCTCCGCAGCTGACTCGACGCCATTGTGGTAGAGATTCGCCAGGGTCTTTGTGGTTTGCAAAGCATTGCTCAGAAATTTGTTATAAATCTGCCGTGAATCATGTGTATACCCCCTCTTTTCGGCCAGAATGCAGATATATTCGCAGGACAAACGGATTGGGTTTTTCGGCCACCAGTACAAGAGGCGCAATATAAAAATTGATACAACTATCGGCAGCATGACGACTGCTCGCGGAGCATGTTCCAACATGCGGTAGAGGAGAGGAACAGCAAAGGATTTAATACGGGTGCCGCTAAAAAGACGCCCTCCTCGACGATCAATTTTCTCTTTGGCTTCAAACTCTTTCAGGTAAAGAGCATCAGAACGAAGAATTTCAGAGCGATATTTGGGATTGTTGTCAGTTGATTCCATAAGGTTTGAATCGGACTCCCAGTGAGGAGGTTTATTGTTTGAGTCTGTGCAGTATACCCTCTGCTGAAATTGTTGCCTGTTTTCAAAATGACGTTTTATTGCACATGCTGCACCACCAGTTGCAGGCGCTCATCGCCATAGTAGTCGTTGATATCGAGCCGGTAGGCGATCTCGACCAGGTCTCCCCTGGCATAATCGGCGCCCTCCGCCTGGTTGAAGGCGATCGCCTCGAACACCGGAGCTGATGCGTTCTCAGGGGTCAGCATCAGTTTCAGATGGCGCTGCGCGACCACCTTGTGGTTCTTTACCCTGAAGCAGCCGTCAAACTGCGGTTCGGGGAAATGCTGCCCCCAGGGACCGCCCCGCCGGATCGCCTGCGCCAGTCCCAGGTTCAACTCCGCAGATGAAAGTTCGCCGTCTGATTCGACACTTCCCTGCAGCTGCTCCGCATCGACCAGGCGGCTTACCTCTTCATCGAATGCTTTCTGAAAATAGCGCAGATTATCTCTTGGCAGACTCAATCCCGCCGCCATGGCGTGACCGCCAAACTTCGTGATCAAACCCGGATTGCGTGTCGCGATGGCATCCAGCACATCGCGAATATGCACGCCTGGAATCGAGCGCGCAGAACCTTTGAGATCATCGGCTGTATCGGCGGCAAAGGCAATCACCGGACGGTGGCAGCGCTCCCTGATTCTGGCTGCGAGAATACCGATCACACCCTGGTGCCACGCTGCATCAAACAGCGTCAATCCTGCCGGCAGCGACTGTTCATCCGCCAAGTCGATAGCATCAAGCATCGCCACGGCCTGCTGTTTCATCTGCTCTTCGATCTCGCGGCGCTGCAGATTGAGGCTATTGAGTTCATCCGCCATCTGCATTGCCACTGCTGCATCATCGGTCAGCAAACACTCGATACCCAGTGACATATCCTCGAGCCGTCCGGCGGCGTTCAATCTTGGCCCCAGGGCAAAACCCAGATCAGTCGCAACCAGGCGATGGGAGGTGCGTTTGGAGATCTCGATCAGCGCCGTAATTCCGGCGCAGCAGCGTCCCGCCCTGATGCGCTGTAATCCATTTTCAACCAGAATCCTGTTGTTCTGATCCAGCGGCACCACATCGGCGACAGTTCCCAGCGCAACCAGATCGAGATAATCCGCCATGTTCGGCTCGCTGATCTGCCGCTGTTCAAACCATCCCTGCTTACGCAAGGCGGTGCGCAATGCCGCCATGAGATAGAAGATTACGCCGACTCCAGCGAGGTTTTTACTCGGAAATTCATCGCCTTCCAGGTTGGGATTGACGATGGCGTCGGCATCCGGCAGCGAATCCCCCTGCAGGTGGTGATCCGTCACGATCACAGCGATGCCGCAGGCTTTTGCAGCAGCGACGCCGTCGATGCTGGAGATGCCGTTGTCGACTGTGATGATCAGGTCCGGGTGCCGCTCCCTGGCGACCTCCACCAGTTGCGGCGACAGTCCATAACCGAAATGAAAACGGTTTGGCACCAGGTAGTCGACATCACCCGCACCCATCGCACGCAATGCGCGAACGGAGAGCGCACAGCTGGTGGCGCCGTCGGCATCGAAATCACCGACGATGAGAATGCGCCGCCGGTGCTGCAGCGCATCGACAAGTATTTCAACGGCGCGTTCGATGCCGGAGAGCTGATGCAAGTGATGAAGTTTCTGCAGTGTGAGATCCAGTTCCTCAGACGAGGTGATGCCGCGATTGAGGTAGATCTTTTGCAACACGGGATGCAGACTCTCAGGGAGCTCGTGACTGCTAATTTGATGTTGGCGACGGATGACTTTCATGGTGGTTGTCCTGGCGATGCCAAGTCCCAGTCAGACGATGCATGAAAAAGATTATTTTCTCTCGCAAAGACGCAAAGCTTCCGCGTCCTGCTTGCGCCCCTGACCTACATCCATGTAGGCCAAGCTCGCCAAGAAAACCTCTGCGGTGTTGGCGTCTTTGCGAGAGTCATGATTAATCTTTAACTCATTTGCAAAGGTGTTAAAGACTCAAATATTTAAATTCCCGAGAATCACTCTAATGGGAAAACAGCGCCAGCTGCTGTGTGATCTGTTGTTGTGATAATTCGCTGAACAATGACTGATCAGCGAGGGTGAAGACACCGCAGCTCTCATACCAGGCAACACCCTGCGCCCATGGTTC
>JAIVTC010000343.1:0-2029 GCA_048629055.1 Candidatus Bathyarchaeota archaeon | reverse complement strand
TGGTGTCATCGATCTTCTCCTTAGTAATGACCGGTATTGGTCATCACTAAGTGTGGTCGATAATCACCCGATGGTCAGGCTTGGAAAGCTACCGCGAAGCGGTTTAGTTCAACAGTTTATTCTACAGTTTCTCTGTGAACTGAGATAGACAGTTTCTCTGTTAACGAGATAGACAGTTCTGCATATCTCAGCTCAGTAGTATCCAGATAGTATCTATCTGCCTCAGATAAATCTAGAAAATTTTCTTAAAATGGCCGAATTTGGCATGATGAAAGACAGAAAGGCTCGATGGTTGTTTCTCTCAAGATTCGCCAATGACCGAGTATGGACCGGCCATTCGTTGCACCCTACAAAATCTGCTCAGATCGCTGATTCAGCGACCGGCAGGGTCAGTATGGCGCCGCCATGATTGAGCCGATCCTGCCACACCGCCTCCTTATCGGCGCTATTGATCAATAGCAGGGCATGATCGGTAATACCACTCAGGACACCGGCTGCAGGGATCGCAACGAGGCTGTCATCGGCCACGACGACAAGGTCAGGATAGCGGATGACTCCCCGTTCATTGATAGGGGACTTGTCGGCGCGCACATAGGCAAAAATCGGCGCACCGCGGCGTTCGGCTCCATAGCGCGGCGCATCCTGCACCTCAAAGCCCTCGAGAAAGAAGGCTGTGCCCAGGATGCGACTGGCACTCTTCATGCCCTGACCACCACGACCATGAAAGCGGATACGATATATTAGAGTTGTATGAACTCAGACATTTCCTAGATCCAGCGATCTGCCGTAGAAAACAGCGAGTAGCGTCTGAAGCTCATGGCCCGGTTTACCCGTTGCATAGCCATCTCCATCGAGGCCTCTCGTGGCAGAATCTGTTGACGCCTCGCGGTCTCCAGCACCTGCCGGGTATTGCGTCGCAGTTTCTCCTCGATAGTCTCCAGGGCGGCACTCTGAGTGGCGCCCTGATACTCCATTGCTGCACCGATCACGCTGCCTGCATTGGCGATAAAATCGGGAATGCACAGCACACCTTTCTCATGCAGAATTTTTTCGGCCCCGTATGTGAAGGGGATGTTGGCCCCTTCCACCACCAGCCTGGTATTGAGACGCTGGACATTATCTTCGTTGACGACATCGGAACGTGCTGCCGGTATCCAGATATCACAGGCGATATCGATGACCGCCTCACGCTCCAGCTTCTCTGCATCGTCGTATTCGAGCACGCTGCTGCCGGCGTTCTTCAATTCCAGCAGTCTGCTGACATCCAGGCCGCCTGAATTGTAAATCGCGCCGGAAGAGTCAGCCACGGCAACCAGTATGGCGCCTCTATCCGTCAGAAAACGGCTGACATGCTTGCCGACAGCGC
Source organism: Candidatus Bathyarchaeota archaeon (assembly GCA_048629055.1). GTDB lineage: Bacteria > Pseudomonadota > Gammaproteobacteria > Chromatiales > Chromatiaceae > Sva-25. The sequence goes on along the minus strand of JAIVTC010000343.1, from coordinate 663 downwards.
CAAATCCCTGTACGACCAGCCTAGCGCCATCCAGCTCAAAGTCACAGTGTTCGAGAGCGACATCAACCACATGACTCAACCCCCAGCCGGTAGCACCGATCTCATTCAGTGGGATTCCGCCGATCTCCCTGGGCAAGGCAACGACACGGCCGACCTCGTCGCGGATCCAGGCCATGCACTCCTCATCGGTTCCCATGTCCGGTCCAAAGATGTAGCTCTCTTCATTGCGCAATGCCTGGGCCAGACCTCTGAGTAACACCTCCTTTTCTCTCTTTGGCATCTTCGGGTCAGCGTAGATAACGATCTTGCCCCCGCCATGCGGTAATCCCGCGGCGGCACTCTTGAAAGTCATCGTTCGGGCCAGGCGCAGGCACATCTCTGTCGAGACATCCGGCGCCATGCGTATACCGCCGATCGATGGACCCCTGGCAACATTGTCCACGACCAGCACGGCTTTCAGCCCGATGGATGGCTCATGCACGTGAATGACCTTCAGCGGCCCCAGATTATCGGCAAAGGTAAAGATCTCTTCCATCGCAATCTCCTGTTTAATCGCAACACTATGCCCTGGTGAAGCTCTGAAGAAACCCGCCACATGTCATTTTGACCATAGGGAGAAATCCTGAACAGTTGAAAAATCGATATGTCAGGAGTTTTCAGATT
>JAIVTC010000342.1:0-7588 GCA_048629055.1 Candidatus Bathyarchaeota archaeon | reverse complement strand
CCTGATACTGGTGCTGATGACATCTGCTGAAGCGCAGGAGTCATCGATGCCTGACTATCTGACGCTGCAGCAGGCGCTGGCGTTTGTGGATGAGTCGCATCCCGGCGTGCAGCTGGCGGCCCGGCAGCGGTTGGCAGATCGTCTGTTGCAGTGTCAGCAATATGAGCTGCTTCTCAATGCGCCGGGATTGCTGCCGGGCAGCTGCGGTTACTGGCAGTTTATATCACCGCTGCAGCAGCAGAAGCTGCTGGTGTTGCGTCGCTTCCTCGATGTGGCGCTGGCGGACCAGAGGGCCGCACGCGACAGCGAGGCGATGTCCATCGCCTATATACGTCAGGACCGGATCAAGAATCGTGTGCAGCTGGGACAGCGCTCGGAGCTGGAATTCGCTGCTCTCGATGCCGTCTATCAGCAGGTGCGCCGGACTTTCCTGGTGAGTGAAAGTATGCAGCGCATCAGTCGTTCACTGCTGGCAATCGCGCTGAATCATGCGCATCAACTGCCGCGTGAAGTCGTGCCGCCTGATCTTGCAATGCTCAAAAAAGAGCAGCGGCTTGACGAAGAGACCATGCTGAACAACATCGAGAAAAACAATCCTGTGCTGCAGCAGCTGCAAACGGCTGATGACAGAGTGCTTGAAACAGTGACGCGGCAATATCTGCATCAGGCGGCTCTTGAACAGCTGCTCTCCATTGCTCTGCTCGAAGCGCAGCAGCGCGAAAACAGTGTTCAAATCGATTACCGTGATCTCTATCTGGATCGTAGTCGCACTCTTTATGAGCTGGAGGTCAAGGCGGATCTTGGGGACGCCATGACCAATCAGACGACAGCGCGGCTGGCGCAGATGGAGACGGATTACCAGCTATTGATGAGTTGGGCCGTGCTCAATGCTCTACAGGGGAAGTTACCGGAGTTTGTCGATGACAATAAATAAAATCCTTTTTGCACTGCTGCTGTTGATGCTGCATTCTTTGCTGCAGGCAGAGCCTCTGCGGGCGCGGCTCGAATGGGCGCATGTGGTTGAGCTGCGCGCTTTTGAAAGCGGAATTGTCGAACAGGTCGATGTCCTGGAGGGGCAGTATGTCAAACAGGGAGAGCTGTTGCTGACGCTGGATCCGCGTGATTATACTATTGCGGTGCGTGCAGCCGCTGCGCGAGTCAAGGAGGCGCAGGCCAAACATAACAAGGCGCAGCGCGAACACGGCTGGGAGAGCGAACTCTATGAGCGCGGTCTGATTTCAGACAATGAGTTGCAGGATGCAAAGGTCACACTGCTGCAGGTAGAGAGTGAGGTGGAGGCGGCGCAGGCCGGGCTTGCAAAGGCGCAGCTTGGTCTGGAGCGTTCCGTTCTCAAGGCGCCTTTTGACGGGGTGATCGTTGCCGTGCGTGCCTGGAAAGGCCAGGTCGTGCTGAAAACGCTGCAGAAGGAGGCTTTGATCGCGCTGGCACAGGGACGCAAAATGGTTGCACGCGCCAGGGTGTCTGCCGACCGTGTCGATGAATACCATAGCGGCCAGGCTGCCCGGGTCAAGATTGAAAACCAGTGGCGCGACGGGGTTGTCTATCGTATCGGAGCGGTCTCCGAAGGTATACTTGAATCCGGCATCGCCTATGCGGTTGATACGCTCATCGAGTTGCAAGAGGGCGAAGTGATGAGGCCAGGACAATTTTGCATCGTAGAAGTCCAGCAAGAAAACAGGCGGGAAATCAAATGAGCTGTATGCAATGCCGTATCTCAGGACGCGTGCAGGGCGTCTTTTTTCGTGACTCCACGCGTAAGATTGCACGTCAGCTCGGCCTTAGCGGCAGTGCTGTCAATCTCCCGGACGGCAGTGTGCAGGTAGTCGCCTGCGGCGAGCAGCGGAGCCTTGAAGTGCTGAAAAATTTTCTCTCCGAGGGGCCATCCAGAGCACGCGTCGATCAGGTGCATTGCGAAGCTGTCGAGATCGAACCGCCGCCGGGTTTTCGCATCGGCTGATTTGAACCACGGAACACACGGACAACACGGAAAATGAAAATTTAACCACAGATGCACACAGATAAACACAGATGAAAGAAATTTGGTAACTATTCAGCATCTTGTAAAATTTGCTAATAAGTCACTGCTATTGGGTGTATCTGAAGGAAACGTCGGAGGCACGGATGCCGACGCGAGCCTACATGGATGTATTTACGGCATTTTCCGGAAGATATATCCGATAGCAGTGACGATCCCGAATGTACTGAATAGTTACGAAATTTGTAACTATTCTGCACATGCGACTAATTAGCTTTAGTAACTGCTCAAAAAGCCCGTGCAAAGTGACTTGTCCGTTCTCCCGTTGGTCGAAATGACAAGCTGTAAAACCTAAAACCTAAAACCTAAAACTTACCCCCTAAAAAATCCCCCTATGTCTAAAAACGCCTCACCAAACACCATCTATCTGAAAGACTATCGTCCCTCGGCTTTTCTCATCGAGAGCGTCGATCTCTACTTTGACCTCAGGGAGAAGACGACGACTGTGCGCTCGCGCCTGGTCATGAAACGCCATCCCGAAGCAGACAGGGGCGAGTCGCTATGGCTCGATGGCGAGGAGTTGAAACTGCTCGCCATCTCGATCGACGGCAAAGATCTGACAGAGGATCACTACCTGCTGGAGAGCAACGGGCTGCGCATTCATTCTCTGCCTGATCGATTTGTACTGGAGACAGAGGTTGAACTGGCGCCGCAAAACAATACCGCGCTGGAGGGGCTCTATCTCTCCAATGGCCTCTACTGCACGCAGTGTGAGGCGCAGGGTTTTCGACGCATTACCTACTATATCGACCGTCCGGATGTGATGGCGTGTTTTCGCACTACCATCGAGGCCGATGCAGGTCAATTCCCGGTGCTGCTCTCGAATGGCAATCCGCACAACCCGGAAGCGCTGTCGCAGGGACGTCAGCGCATCACCTGGGAGGATCCATTCCTTAAACCGGCCTACCTGTTTGCGCTGGTGGCGGGTGATCTGGCGTTGCTGGAGGATTGCTTTACCACTGTTTCCGGTCGTGAGATTGCGCTGCGTATCTATTCGGAGCCGCACAACATCGGCAAATGCGGTTTTGCGATGCATTCCCTGAAACAGGCGATGCGCTGGGATGAAGAACACTACGGGCGTGAGTATGATCTCGATATCTTTATGATCGTTGCCGTGAATGACTTCAACATGGGGGCAATGGAGAACAAGGGGCTCAATATCTTCAACGCCAAACTGCTGCTTGCAGACCCCGACACGGCAACGGACAGGGACTATCAGGCGATCGAAGGGGTGGTAGCGCATGAATATTTTCATAACTGGACCGGCAACCGCATCACCTGCCGCGACTGGTTCCAGCTGAGTCTCAAGGAGGGGCTGACCGTCTATCGCGACCAGGAGTTCTCGGCGGATATGGGCTCGCGCAGCGTCAAACGCATCCAGGATGTACGCATGCTGCGTGCGCATCAGTTTGCCGAGGACGCCAGCCCGATGGCGCATCCGGTGCGTCCGGACTCCTACATCGAGATCAATAACTTCTACACCCTGACCGTCTATGAAAAGGGTGCAGAGGTGGTGCGTATGCAGGCCAACCTGTTGGGCTCCGAGGGGTTTCGCAAGGCGACGGACCTCTACTTTGAGCGCCATGACGGCGGGGCTGTCACCACCGAAGATTTTGTCAGCTGTATGCAGGACTCAAGCGGCAGGGACTTGAGCCTGTTCAAGCGCTGGTACTCCCAGGCGGGTACGCCGCAGCTGCATGTCACCACCAGCTATGATCAACGCAGCGGTGACTATGAGATAAAGGTTGTACAGTCTTGCCCGCCAACCCCGGGCCAGCCGCACAAGCTGCCGTTGCATATTCCATTTGCCATCGGCCTGCTGAGTGCTGAAGGTGAGGATCTGCCGGTCACACTGGATGGCGAGCAGCCTCAACAGGCAGGTACGAGAGTGCTTGAACTGCGTGAAACTGAAGAGGTTTTTCATTTCAGCGGGCTTACGCACCAGCCGATCCCGTCGCTGCTGCGTGGATTTTCCGCCCCGGTGAAACTGGAGTATGACTACAGCAATGATGAGCTGATGTTCCTCATGGCGCATGACAATGATGGTTTTAGCCGCTGGGATGCGGCGCAGATGCTGCATTTGAGACTCCTGCTGCAGCGTGTCGAAGATGCGGATTGCGCTCTGCCGCAAGGCTATCTCGATGCAGTGCGCAAGGCGCTGCTGGATGAAGCATCAGATCCTGAATTGCTCTCAGAGGTACTGCTGCTACCTTCGGAGAGCTATATCGGCGACCAGATGGAGAGTGTGGCTGTGGATGCGATTCACCATGCCCGCGAGGCGCTGATGGTGGAGATTGCTGCTGCACTACGCAGTGAGTTTCTTGAAGTGCATGCGCGCAATCTTCAGCAAGGCGACTTCGATACCAGCCATGCCTCGATTGCCCGCCGTGCGCTCAGGAACCTGACGCTGGCTTATCTATCCCATCTTGATGATACAGAGGTTCGTCAATTGATCCTGGATCAATATGCCATGCAGCACAACATGACAGACGTTATGGCTGCACTGTTGCTGGTGGTGCATCGCGACTGGAGCGAGAGCGCCGGCCTGCTTGCTGATTTTGAACAGCGCTGGAGTGATGAGCAGCTGGTGATGGATAAATGGTTCAGTGTACAGGCCTCCTCTGCAGGCAGGGAGACGTTGCAGCGCGTCAAATCGCTGATGCTGCATCCTGCTTTCAATATGGGCAATCCCAACCGGGTCAGATCCCTGATTGGTGTCTTTGCCGGAGCCAACCAGGTGCAGTTTCATCGTGCAGACGGGGAGGGGTATCGACTGCTGGCTGATGTGGTTTTGCAGCTCAACAGCAGCAACCCGCAGATTGCAGCTCGCATGATTCGTCAGATGAGCCGCTGGAGACGTTTTGATGAGCAGCGCCAGCAGTTGATGAAGTCTCAACTGCAGCGCATTCTCTTCGCAGAGGGGCTCTCAAAAGATGTACATGAAGTGGTTTCACGGAGCTTGTCGGCATGAAAAGGGCGCTGATCGTGGTGTCACATGGAAGTCGCCGGGAAGCATCGAATGATGAGGTGAGGCGGCTGGCACAGCTGTTGTCAACGCATCAGGAGAATAGTTTTAACGATGTTTCGGCGGCGTTTCTGGAAATTGCCGAACCATCGATTCCTGATGGCATCGCGGCGGCGATTGAGCGCGGAGCGAATGAGGTGACAGTGCTTCCCTATTTTCTCTCTGCCGGTCGCCATGTGACCCGGGATATTCCTGATGAAGTCGATAAGGCACGCGGGCTGAACGCGGATGCAGTAATACGCATCGTTCCCTATATCGGTCGTGCGCCGGAGATGGCGGATATTGTGCTGCGCATGGTCAGTGATACTGACCATGAAGATCGATGACGCAAGAGTGGAGTGTCTACATGGTGAGGTGCTGTGATGGCAGCCTCTATACCGGTATCGCCACAGACGTCCCATCCCGCATTGCGAAGCATAATGACGGCAAGGCGTCCAAATATACGCGCTCAAAATTGCCGGTGGAGCTGGTCTATTGTGAACCGGCTTCGAGCCACAGCGATGCACTGCGGCGTGAGTATTCCATCAAGCAGTTGCCGGTGAAGGCTAAACATGCATTGTTGTGTTCTGCGAGTAACGGACTGTAAGGGATGAGGCAGAAATTAAAGTACCAAGATGTGCCGAATTTTTGTTTGTGGTTTTTGCTGCCACGTCGGGCGCATAGTGAACTATGTAACCAAAGTGGCAGCAAAAAGCACGGACAAAAAGGCAAGCGAGATTGGTATTTTAATAAATGCATCATCCCTAAAGACATTTACACCACGAAAGCCACGAAAAACACGAAAATGGACAAAATTATCGCTCCTGTTTTTCGTGGGAAAAAAGAGATCCGTAGGGTGTCAATAAGCGCAGCGCATTGCACCATCATTGCGGCGTGATGCGCTGTTTCTTATGCCGCCCTACGCGGCGATCTGTCATTGCGAGGAGCCTCGGCGACGCGGCAATCTTCCTGTAGATTGCATCGCTACGCTCGCAATGACAGGATTGCAGGGTGTCAGTAATTGATGCGCATGGCGCCATGATTTTGGCAGACCCTACCCGCTATTGATCTGATAAACTACCCACATCTTTTTGTAGCGACACAATGCCTTCTATGAACAAAAAACTTGATGGACCGAGTCTCACTGCGCTGCGAAAGTGTTTGCTGCTGAAAGATCTGGATCAGGAGCAATTCCTCTCTATCGCTGCGATCTCTCATCAGGTAGAGCTCGGAGAGCATGAGTCGCTGTTTCTGCAGGGGGAGGAACTCAGCTCCATCTATCTGCTGATTTCAGGGAACATGAAGCTGTTTCGCCTCACTCCCTCGGGAAACGAGAAGATCATGGATCTGATTCGCCCGGGACAAACCTTTGCAGAGGCCGCCCTGTTCCTGGGTGGCTCGCGCTATCCGGTGAATGCGACAGCAGTCTCTGCGGCAGTTGTTGTCGCCATTGACGCCAGAGGTTACAAGCAGACCATGGAGTCATCGATCAAGCTGTGCATGAATCTGCTTGCAAGGATGAGCGCCCGTCTGCACTGGATGGTCAACGAAGTTGATCGACTGACACTGCACAATGCAACCTTCCGGCTCATCGATTTTCTGCTGAACCAGGTTGTTTCAGAAGGTGGCGCCAGCGGGCAAATCCATCTGGATGTTCCCAAACATGTGATCGCATCACGTCTCTCCATGAAACCGGAGACCTTGTCGCGCACCTTGAAACAGCTTGTTCAGAGGAAGTTAATAGCTGTTCATGACTCACATGTTGAACTATTGGAAGTTGAGGAGATGCGAAATCTGATTTCGCTGGAAAGCGAGTGAGACATAAAGGGAAAATATAATGAGTGAAGAGACTATGCAGCCGACACGCAAAAAAGGTGTGTTTCATGCCCCCTGGGAGAAGAGTTTCGATAAAATTTTGACTCCCTTTGAAGAGTTTATCCATCGCCAGACCACCAGTGGACTGTTGCTGATGGGAACGGCAATTCTGGCGCTGGTGCTGGCTAACTCTCCCTTTGCGGATCTCTATGCGCACATCATTCACACACCGATAGGCATCTCTTTCGGTGAGTGGTCTCTGAATATGAGCCTGCAGCATTGGGTCAATGACGGCCTCATGGCGCTGTTTTTCTTTGTTGTCGGGCTGGAACTGAAGCGGGAGATTCTGGTCGGAGAGATGGCTGAACTGCGAAATGCAGTATTGCCGATCTCTGCAGCGATTGGCGGTATGCTGATTCCAGCGCTGATCTACTACGCCATCAATCCCCAGGGCGATGCCGCGATCGGTTGGGGCATCCCCATGGCCACCGACATTGCCTTCGCCGTCGGTACACTGGCGCTGCTTGCAAGCAGAGTGCCCAAAGCGTTGATTACCTTGCTTGTCGCGCTGGCAATTGTTGATGACCTGGGCGCTGTGATGGTGATCGCGATTTTCTATACCGATACGATTGCGCTGACTCCATTGTTTATCAGCGTTGGACTGTTTGTGTTGTTGCTGCTGTTCAACGTGATCGGCATCCGTAAAACCCTGC
>JAIVTC010000341.1:0-3578 GCA_048629055.1 Candidatus Bathyarchaeota archaeon | reverse complement strand
GGCCCCAGCAGTATCACACGCGTGATTGTTTCGGCGTGTTGCTGCAGCTGAGAGTATGCAGTGGCTGCCACAGGCCCTGAGTAGATATAGCCTGCATGGGGCTGGATCATCGCTTTTGGTTGAGGCGTCTTGATGCTGACGTCAGCAAGAAACTGCTGAACCTGTCGCTGAAGTTCACCCTTTTCTCCCGGATAAAACATCCCTGCTACAGCAGGAGGTCTGACCCGTGGGTTATTGGATGCGGCGGATTGGGGGTTGCCTGATCCCCTTTCTGAACCCTTTTTCACGGGCGCACCACCGGCTTGATCCCGGCCAGCTCTGATGCAATCTCAACTTTCTTCAAGGCGACATCCAGTCCAACCTGCAACCGTAGCCACCAGCCATCGGAGAGTCCGAACAACTTACACAACCGCAGATCCGTATCGGCTGTGACTGCACGTTTACCGGAGATGATTTCACCGACGCGTGTTTGATCCACGCCCAATTCTTTTGCAAGTCTGTACTTCGACCAACGCAGGGGCTTAAGAAACTCCTCCACCAACATCTCACCCACCGTCACATCCGCCATGGCCTGCTCATCAGCAACATCGGAAAAATCGATCGTGTCCAGATCTTCAATTTTAATCGTCATGTTTTTACCTCAATGATAATCTTGAATTTTAACTTCAAAAGCATTGCCGTTTCGCCATTCAAAACAGAGTCGCCATTGCCGGTTGATGCGGATGCTGTACAGACCGCCGAGTCTGCCTGAGAGTCGCTCCAGCCTGTTTCCCGGGGGATTGCGCATGTCTTCTATATCCACAGCCGTATGAAGCTGTTTCAACTTCCGATAGGCAACCTTTTGGAGATCCGTGGAATACTTGCGCACATGAAGTTTTTTGTACACAGCAGCAGTTTCTTTGTCGGCGAAGGTTTTAATCGGCATGGAGGAATACTATCGTATTACAATAGTATTGTAAAGGAACATCGGCGCCAAAACAAAATCCTGACTCACAGATCTCTGAGTCAGCCGTGTTATGATTCAAACCATCCCTCCAGAGAATCCACACATGTCGAAAAAGTCGATACGCAGAAAAGGTCAGAAAGTAAAGAGAAGCGGATCGCAGGAGGCGTGACAATGGCTCGTCGTAGCACCAGTGTTTACAAAATTTTTTCAAGCTGCAGTTGACTTTTTTTCATTTACTACCACTCTTATATTATAGAGAGTAGAGATGGGAGAAATAGAGATGAAAGTGACAGAATCCAGACACCCGACAAAGTATTGGCATGCGATTGATCATGATCGCATTCAATGTGACCTCTGTCCGCGTTTTTGCAAATTGAAAGAGGGCCAGCGGGGACTCTGTTTTATCCGTAAAAACCTGCAGGGCGCAGTGGTCTTGACATCCTATGGGCGCTCCAGCGGCTTCTGCATCGATCCCATCGAAAAAAAGCCGCTGAACCACTTCTACCCCGGATCATCGGTGCTCTCATTCGGCACCGCAGGCTGCAACCTTGCGTGCAAGTTCTGTCAAAACTGGGATATGTCCAAGTCCCGCGAGATGGATACCCTCATGGACCAGGCATCGCCTGAAGCGATCGCCCGCACGGCTGCAGAGCATGGCTGCCGGAGCGTCGCCTATACCTACAACGATCCGGTGATCTTTCACGAGTATGCCATCGACACGGCGCTGGCCTGTCGTGAAAAGGGGATCAAGTCTGTTGCTGTCACCGCCGGATACATCAATCCGGAGCCTCGCAAGGAGTTTTTTGCAGTGATGGATGCCGCTAATGTCGATCTGAAATCTTTTAATGAAGATTTCTACCACAAGCTGACGGGAGCGCATCTGCAGCCCGTGCTGGAGACACTCGAATATATCCATCATGAGACCGATTGCTGGCTGGAGCTGACCACGCTGCTGATTCCAGGCGAGAACGACTCTGACAGGGAGTTGCAGGAGATGACCCAATGGGTCGTCGAGCATCTTGGTCCCGATGTGCCGATGCACTTCTCTGCTTTTCACCCTGACTGGAAAATGATGGATACGCCACCCACGCCGCCTGAAACATTGACGCGTGCGCGTTCAATCGCCATGCAGAATGGAATTCATCACGCCTTCACCGGCAATGTGCATGACGAGGATGGCGAAAGCACCTACTGCCACAGCTGCGGAACACGCCTCATAGGCCGCGACTGGTATGTCATCACCGATTGGAAACTGACGGCAGATGGCTGCTGCCCGGAGTGCGGGGAGAAGTGCGCGGGCGTGTTTGAAGCCAAACCCGGCACCTGGGGCGCCAAACGACAGCCGGTGATGATTGCTGAGGGATGATTGTTATGACAAGCAAAAACCCGCGATCGATGCGCTTCGTCCCTCAGCACATCCTACACAGCCGTAAACATTACACGGGAGTATTGAGAAGTTACGCTATTTCCACAAATCGACATCCAGACCGCGTCTCTCAAAATCAGCACGGCGCTCCTGCAAGAAGCGCTGAAATTCAGGCTGCTGCTTGTAAGCTTCACTCAACACATAATCCAGCACGCCATGGATATGAAAGGCCCGCAGATAGCCCTCACTGCGAAATATCTCCTCTCCCGCCCTGTCGAAAAACAACAGGCTCGGAGCGTACTGAATTCCCAGCGACCGCGCCCACTCCCTGACCGTGGTTTTGACGCCGGCCGGGGTGGTAATTGCATCCCTGCTCCACATATCCAGCACGGCCACGCTAAATCTATCGAGCGATTTACGAATCTCAGCCCGCTGCAGAATATCCTGGTGCAGCTCGTCACAGGTTAGGCACTGCTTCTGTTCGAACAATACGACCAGCGGTTTCGACTTTTCTATCGCGGAGAGGTCGACAGGAGCAGTGAGGAAACCCTGTTCAACATGAAGCTTGCCGCTGGCAGCTTGCGGAGTGACAGTTGCGATGTATTCTCGCAACGGGAGTTCACTCTCTTTGTGTCCGGCGACATAATCGAGGATTGCGGAGAAGTAGTGAGGTGCATAATAGCCGTTCAATCGCACCACCGGATCACCACTTTCATTCAAAAAGAGCAGTGTCGGCGTGTATTGAACCTTGAGTTGTGCGGCAAACTCCTTCTCGGTAATGCTGTCACCCAGGAGCCCTGTCACCTCCCTGTCTCCCCACATATTCAGTGCAATCACATCAAAGTGCTGCTGTGATTTCTGTGCAATCCCCTGGTCGCCAAAGTTGTCGTGCAGCAACTTGCTGCAGTAGGGACAGCCATGCTGATAGAAATAGAGCAGCACCCGCCTGTCGCCTTCAGCCGCCTCGGCGATATCTTCACGGATATCGAGAAACGACTCCTTGAACCAGGAGGGCTTCTCCTCGTAGCCGGGATTCAGAAGCCCTGCATTGACGCCCTCGCCACTTGTCGCCGCCTGCAGCAGCATAGGCAGTAGTATTAGCAGCAGAAAAAGATGTCGGCTCATGGGTTGCATTGATGTGATGTCGCTAGTGAGTAGCAATAAGTATAGCTTCATCTTCTCAAGATGTTGCCATCTGTGTTTATCTGTGTGCATCTGTGGTTAAAACAGAAAACAAAAAAACCGCATCAGGTGATGCGGTTTTTT
>JAIVTC010000340.1:0-5270 GCA_048629055.1 Candidatus Bathyarchaeota archaeon | reverse complement strand
ATCGAGGCGGAGCAGCAGTTCCAGTCGGGAATGGTGTTGAGCTTGATATCGAGCTCTTCACACATGGTCTCGACCGAAACCAGGTAGTTGGATGAAGACGCGCCTTTCTGCGAGGAGCATCCGGGGTAGAACGAATATTCACGTGTTGCCATGGTATATGTTCCTCAGGCCTTGTGCTTTTCGAGACGGGCTGCTTCCAGCTCTTCGGCTTTTTTGATCGCTTTCTGGAAGCCTTTGAGATCCTTGACGGCATGACCGCCAAAAAACTCCATCGGGTTCATGCGCTTGGCTTTCCACATCGCCATGCCGATGTCCTTGTTCTTCATGGCTGTTTTCATGCCTTCGCCAACCTTGAAGTAGAGGTCGATGCCGAGCTTGAGCTCGTTGACGCGCCCTTTTTTCATGAGGTTGTCCCAGAACAGCTGTGCAAATTTTGCAGTCGGCTGCTCCTTGGGCTGCATGCCGAGGCGCTTGGCGTAGTGCGCCAGGCCGTGCATGATGTGGGTGATGGGAACTTCGCGCGGACAACGCACGATGCAGTTGTAGCAGGAGGTGCACATCCACATGGAGTCGGAACTCAGGACCTCTTCACGCTTGCCGGCGCGAATCATCATGAACAGCTCCTGCGGCGGATGCTCCCAGGCGTTGCCCAGCGGGCAGGATCCCGAGCATACACCGCACTGCATGCACATCTTGACCCATTCGCCTTCCTCGACGTTTGCTTCAACTTCGTTGAGGAAGCTGTCGCGATACTTCTCGATCATGTTGGTATTGAGATCGTTCATAACGAATGCTCCTTAGAATTTGAATGGGCTCAGTCCGATTTTCTCGATGGTCTCTTCCATCTCCTTGATCAGCGCCGGCGCACGCACGATGTCAGTAATTGCGACTTCGTGGACGACCACGCGTCCACTCTCGAGGCCAAGTTGCTCCAGTGTGTCGCCGACTTTGGCCATACGCTCGGCAGCTATGGCCGAACCGCGCACAAAGTGGCACTGGTAGTCTTCACCACGCTGGCAGCCCATCATGATGACGCCGTCGTAACCATTGTTCATGGCGTCGGTCACCCATGAGATGCTGACGGAACCAAGGCAGCGAACCGGGATGACACGTGCCCAGGGGCTCACCTCTTCGCCGCTGATGGCGGCCTGATCGAGCGCCGGATAGGCATCGTTTTCGCATGCCAGCACCAGAATCCGTGGTTTCTCGTCGAATTCGTCGGGAACCTCGACATTCTTGATCTGCTGACCAACTGTTTCGACCGAGTAGTTCTCAAACGAGATAACGCGCACCGGGCAGGAGCCCATGCAGGTGCCGCAGCGGCGGCAGCGCGACTCGTTGTACATCGGGAAGCCTTTGTCATCATCATCGATGGCACCGAAGGGACACTCTACAGTACAGCGTTTGCACTGGGTGCAGCCCTCTTTGCGAAAGGTGGGGAAGGAGAGGTCGCCGACACGTGGATGCACGGCGTTGTTGCTGCCTGCATGTTCCAGTGCCTGGATGGCCTTCAGTGCAGCGCCGGTTGCATCATCCTGCGCCTGCTTGATATCCATGGGACGGCGCACAGGGCCGGCTGCATAGATGCCGGTGCGGCGTGTCTCATAAGGGAAGCAGATAAAATGCGAGTCTGTAAAACCCCATTTGAGCTGCGGCAGGTCAGTGCCCTGACGATATCCGAGGTTCAGGATGGAGTCGACAGAGACCTCCGGAGCCGCATCTTCGGCTGCGTCGGCGCTCTCCTCATCATTCTCCATGCCCGCGTAGGGATCGGGACCGGAGTTGGGGATCATGCCGACATCAAGAACCACCAGGTCGCATGCCATCTCGGCATCGTCATCAAGGATCAGATCCTTGAACTTGACGGTGGGAGAGTCGCCTGCAACCACCTCGGAGACGATACCCTTGGTAAAGGTGATCATCGCCTGCTGGCCTGCGCGGTAGAAATCCTCACCGGCAGCGCCTGGCGTGCGCAGATTGTCGAACATAATGGTGGTGCTGCAGCCGGGATTCAGATCCTTGCAGTAGATCGCCTGCTTGATCGCAACCAGGTCGCCGATGCCCGAGTGGTAGGGGAGTTCTCCCTCTTTGTCAGAACTTTGAGCGACATTCTGTACAAAGGCAACGGACTGCACCTCTTTGCCGTCGGAAGGGCGCTTGATGGGTCCGCCGTCAGCGGTTTTGGCAAGCTCCTCCATCTCGGCATTGGTGATGATGTCGGCAGAGTTTGCATAGTTGTATGCAGGGAGATCACTGGGGTCAAAAAGTTTGAACCCGGACGCCTGAATGATCGAGCCGAAATTTCCGGTCGTTGTCGAACCGGATTCCGTGCTGATGTCGGCGGAGAAACGCCCGGGGGCGCCGGAGGTCTTGCTGACAATGCTGTTGAGATGCACGGTGATGCCGTCACTGCTCTCTACAGCGCTGATCATCTCCTCCACACCGGTCTCGATCGGCTGCGGCAGATCAGCAGTTCTGCTGTTGGATGTGCCGGCCGCCGCGGCCTTGAAAGGTATGCGTTTGTACCACCTGGCTGCCCAGCCGCCCAGCGCGCCGCTCTTTTCGACAATGTGCACTGTGTAGCCGGCTTTTGCCGCCTCGATGGCGGCAGTCATGCCGGTGACGCCGCCGCCGACAACAAGAATATTCTTGTTGAGCGTCTGCTCGCCGGAAGGCGCCGGTTTTTTCGATGACTTGAGCTCGGCGCAGGCCATGCGGATATAGTCGTCCGCCATCTCCTGGGTCGTCTCCTGGTGCTCGTCGTCTTCGGGGCGAACCCAGATGACGCCTTCACGCAGATTGGCGCGCGTCATGGCGACATCGCTGAAGTTGAATGCCTCAACCTTGGCGCGCCGTGAACAGGCCGCAAGCATGATATGGGTCACGCCATCGTTGTCGATGTCGTTGCGGATCATCTCCACGCCTTCCTTTGAGCACAGCATTTCGTGGCTCTTGCATTCGGACATCTTGCCTTCACGCGTGGCGATCATCTCGATCTGTGAAGCGTCCAGCCTGTCGCCAATGCCACAGCCGGTGCAGAGATAGCCGCTATATTTAATTTCATCTGACATGATTAGGCCTCCGTACTTGCAACGCGGTTAACAACCTGAATAGCGCGCAGTGCAGCGCCGGTCGCGTGTTGTACAGCGCGGTTGACATCCAGTGCCTCGGATGCAACGCCTGCTGCAAAAATACCGCCGTTTTTCTCATCGGCTTCGATAAAGCCTTCGCGGTTGACGACGATATCGACAGGGAACTTGTCGGCATCGACGCTGGGCTCCATGCCTGTCGCCAGGATCACCAGGTCATGCGCCTGCGCATAGCGGTTGTAGCCTTCGGTATCGACGCCGTTGCAGACGGGATTGCCGTCGCTGTCCCGGGTCACGCTGGCAACCTTGGATTTGACGAACTTGACGTTGTCGTTATCCTGAACTTTTTTGTAGAAGTCTTCAAAGCGGTCAATGGAGCGAATGTCGATGTAGTAGATGGTGACATCGGCGTCATCACCCAGGGCATCGGTGACATAGTTGGTCTGCTTCAGGGTTGCCATGCAGCAGATGCGTGAGCAGTGATAGAGGTGGTTGCGGTCACGCGAACCGGCGCACTGGATAAAGGCGATGTTCTTCGCCTCCTTGCCGTCTGACGGACGTACAATCTTGCCGCCTGTGGGGCCCTTGGGATCACACATGCGTTCGAATTCGACATTGCTCAGCACGTTGTCGAAACGGTCGTGGCCGTAGGGTTGAATCTTGTCTGCATCATAGGGCTGCCAGCCGGTTGCCCAGATGACGGCGCCGCAGTTGAACTTGACCTCCTCTTGCTGCATCTCGAGATCGACAGCATCAACCTTGCAGGCAGCCTTGGCCTTGTCGGCGTCTTCGGTGCCGATAATCGCCGGATCGAGTACGTAGCGCATCGGATGCGCCATCACGTGAGGAAGATAGGCGCCCTTGCGTTTGGACATGCCGTAGTCGTATTCGTTGTCGAACTCAGCTTCAACCACCTTGGCGCAGTCGCCGCAGCCGGTGCAGTTTTCGTTGATGTAGCGCGGGCTCAATGTGATGGTGGCGTTGTAGTTGCCGGCTTCACCTTCGAGGCTGGTCACCTCCGCCATGGTCAGCACAGTGATGTTGGGGTTCATCTTGGTGCGGCGTTGGTTGATCTCCAGTCCACAGGTGGGGAAACACATCTTGGGAAAATATTTATAGAACTGGCTGACGCGTCCGCCCAGATAGGGGCGTTTTTCGACCAGCACCACGCGTTTCCCGGTTTCTGCGGCTTCGATGGCAGCGGTCATGCCACTGATACCGCCTCCGACCACCAGAATGGTTTCGTTGGTTGCGACGACTTCCGTCATGGATCTTCCTCCGTCACGGATGAATGAAAAAATAACAGGCAGTCATTTGACCACCTGCAACTATCCGAAAAATTCAGCAGATCTTACTCCGCATATGGTCAGGGTAATATAGCTCGCGGGGGATAGTTTCTATCGAAATTCCAAATGTGGAGATAGAACTGATCAATATATTGAGATTTTATCGCTATATCTCCCTTATTTTTGATACTCTCGCAAAGACGCTAAGAACGCAAAGGGAGATGCGTGAAATGTTTGAAAATGAAATTGGATCATCTGTCATCGATAGTGCGATTAAGATTCATCGTGAGACCGGACCAGGGCTCCTGGAGAGTGTCTATGAACGTATTCTGGCTCAGCAGCTACGACAGCGGGGTTTTCTGGTAGAGAGACAGGTTGCCATCCCTATCGAGTACCATGGAATCAAGTTTGATGAAGGCTTTCGAGCCGACCTGATCGTTGAAAACTATTCGCACTGTCAACAATCTCGTAGAGTCATGAATTAATATGACTTTGCGTTCTTTGCGCCTTTGCGAGAGACAATATCTCTCTTGAAACAATTACCTATAGGGAAAATATTGTGACTGAGAAGCTTCAGTCCTACATGATCGAAACGGAACCTTATTATGAACCGGTTGGAGAGGAGATCGCAATTTTCGAAGCGGCGTGGAGAAACGGTCTGCCGGTACTGTTGAAGGGACCGACAGGGTGTGGAAAAACGCGCTTCATGGAGCACATGGCGTCGCCCCTGTGATCGCCTGCCAGTGTGCAATTTCACAGGCGCTGACGGACGACACCGATATGCTGGCGGCAGTGAATGAGCTTAGCGCAACACTTTTTTAAGAGATGTTTTAGGTTTTAAGTTTTAGGCGTAGGGCGCAATAAGCGACGGCGCATTGCGCCGCATGGGAAGGTC
>JAIVTC010000339.1:0-3449 GCA_048629055.1 Candidatus Bathyarchaeota archaeon | reverse complement strand
AAGCAGTTCCGGCGCACCAAGGTTCTTAACGGCATCGATCTGCAGATCGGCCAGGGTGAACGCCTGGCGCTGGTCGGCTCCAACGGCGCCGGCAAGACCACCCTGATTCGCTGCCTGCTGGGCGAATACACCTGCAGCGGCAAGGTGACTGTCGGCGGACTGGAGGCGCGCGCGCATCGCACAGAGATATTGAAACGTGTCGGCTTTGTTCCCCAGTTGCCGCCGCCGCTGCGCATGCCCGTGGCGCAGCTGCTGAGTTTTGCCGCCGGCGTCTGCGACAGCGATGTCGAGCAGATGTATGCGGTCGCCGATCATTTGGGGCTGGATGCCAGAAGTTTTCGCCACCAGCCTTTCGTCAAACTCTCGGGCGGGCAGAAGCAGAAGTTATTGATCAGCATTGCATTGGGACGCGAATGCGATCTGCTGGTGATGGATGAGCCTGCTGCAAACCTGGACCCGGAAGCGCGGCATATCTTTTTTACGCTGCTGGCCGAAAAGCAGGAGCATGCGGCGATGATCATCTCCAGCCACCGTCTTGATGAGGTCGCCGCTCTGGTCAACCGTGTGGTCGAACTCGATATGGGCAACGTGGTGCTCGATGACAGGGTCGCAGACCAGGTCGATATGGAGAGCCTGCTGGATGTGCGTGTCACCCTGGTGCGGGAAGACTCTGCCTTTGGCAGCACAGTACGTGAGTGGGGCTTCGAGCAGCATCAGCAGGGTCTGGTGTGGCAGGGGCAGATCGCAGGACCGGATCGCCTGCGTTTTCTTGGCGTGTTATCGCGCTATGCCGGGTTGCTGCAAGGCATCTCCATGCAGCCGCCGGCGAAGGCAGCAGTTGCCTTGGCCAATTAATCAGAAGAATTTTTTTCCACAGATGCACACGCATAAACACAGATACTTGAGAAGTAAAAATATCTGTGTGCATCTGTGTTTATCTGTGGTTGAATTTTTGTATTTGAAATGATCCGCATATTACTCATCATATTCGCAGCACTATTGGCAGGCTGTTCTGCCGAACCGCAAACAGGTCCGGGTGAAGTGCGCTGGGATCGCGAGATCTGTGTGCGCTGCGCCATGGCCGTGAGCGATCCAAGCTACTCTGCACAAGTGCGCGGAGGGCCGGCGGGCAGTAAAAGCAAACTCTATAAGTTTGACGACATCGGCTGCGCTGTGTTGTGGCTGGAGCAGCAGACGTGGAGGGATGATGCGGCGACAGAAGTGTGGGTCAACAGCCACAGGGACGGTGACTGGATCGACGCCCGCAGCGCCTGGTATGTCACGGGAAAACTTACACCCATGGATTACGGACTTGGTGCGCAGAGAGACAAAACAGACAACAGCATCGACTTCGCGCAGGCAGTTGAACGCATCCATGAAAAAGAGCAGCAGCTCAAAAGCCACACGCATACACCCGCATTGACACCAAATAAATTACCCTCAATAGGCCAATGAAACATCTACTACTGACTGCCAAAGCGGATATCAACGAATCACTGCGTTCCCGCTGGTTTCTGATCTATACACTGATTTTCGGCGGCATCGTGGTGGGACTGTTTGTCACCGGCCTGACCGAATCACGCATCATGGGGTTCACCGGGCTTTCCCGCCTGCTGGTCACCTACCTGCAAATTACCATGGCGGTGCTGCCGTTGTTTGTATTGATTACCACGGTGCGCTCGGTTGCCGGAGATCGTGAGGCGGGAATCTTTGAATATCTGCTCTCTCTTCCTGTCGGGCTTGCCGCCTGGTTCTGGGGGAAGATGATCGGACGTTTCGTGGTGGTATTCCTGCCGGTGGTGCTGGCGATGCTGCTTGCGGTGTTATGGGCTGCAACCAAGGGAGCGGAGATTCCCTGGCGTCAGGTGCTGATCTATACCGCACTGCTGATTTCGCTGGCATGGTGCTTTCTCGGCATCGGCATGCTGCTCTCGACGCTGGCGCGTTCGGCGGATGTGGCGCAGGGATCCGCCTTCATGGTGTGGCTGTTTCTGCTGCTGTTCCTCGACCTCATTCTGCTGGGCGTGATGACCAGAGAGGGCATCTCTTCAGAGAGCATCATCGCCATTGCACTGGCCAATCCATTGCAGGTTTTTCGCACTGCATCGATGATGTTGTTCGATCCGCAGCTGGTGCTGCTGGGACCATCGGCCTATGTGATCCTGGATAATTTCGGTGAGACGGGTTATCTTGCATGGGCGATTATCTATCCTGTCGCTGTGGGTTTCCTCTGCTCTGCGCTGGGGTACTTTCTCTTCAAGCGGGGAGATCTTCCTTAGAAAGTTTGCAGTCGTCAGTTGGCAGTAGGCAGCAAAACAACTACAAGAAAGTTGTAGGTTGGGCAAAGGAGGCACGACGTGCCCAACAATCAATGCATCCGTTGGGCACGTCGCTATCGCTCCTTTGCCCAACCTACGGAATTCCCGCCCTTATTTATGTCTGATATCTCATTTCAGCAATTACAGAAGCAACTGCGTCAACTGCTGAACTCCTTGCCCGGCGAAGATGCTGACGCGGGGCTGACAAGCATCACCCTCGAGATTGACGGGCAGAGCTTTCCTGCCATGCCCGATACTGCTTCAACCTGCTTCTACTGGGCGCGCCCGCAGGAGCAGCGCTGTCTGCTGGCTGCCGGCGAGGTGATGCGTCTGGAAGAGCAGGGCGTTGACCGTTTTCACCAGCTGCAGCAGCAGTTTGAACAACTGCAGCATCAGTGGCGCACTCTTGGCGATCACCACCGTCCTGAAGATCCGCGTGCTTTTTTCTGTTATGCCTTTGATCCCGATGAGCACATGAGCGGCTGGTGGAGCGGACTGCCAAACAGCTGTGTGATTGTTCCACAGCTGTTGCTCGATTACTCTGGTGGGCGTTGTTTTGTCACCTTTACTGCCGATGCGAAAGCGCTGCAAAGTGCGACGCTCATCGATCAGTGGATGCAGGCATTCACAGCAATGACGAACGCTGTTGAAGTTCCAGGCTGTAGCAGTGAAGCAGAACCGCGGCAACGCAGTGGAGTCTTTCCGCAAGATCATCAATGGATCGCCAGGGTCGAGCAGGCGGTAGCTGATATCCGTCGCAGCGATCTCAACAAAGTGGTGCTGAGCCGACGCATCCGGGTAGAGAGCGAGTCTGATTTTAGTGCGTCTCACCTGATGGCGCGACTCATACAGCGCTATCCCGGCTGCACGCTGTTTGCGGCGCACGTGGATGGGGTGATGCTGGTGGCGGCGACGCCGGAACGCCTGGTCTCCCTGCATCATGGAGAACTCAAGTGTGACGCCATGGCCGGAACTGTGGCTGCCGACGAGACTCCCGATGAGCGTATGGTGAAATATGAGCACCTTCCTGTGGTGCACACCATTGAGCAGATACTGGCGCCATTGTGTGAACAGCTGGATATCCCTGATAAGCCACAGCTGCTGCAGTTGCATGGTCTGCAGCATATCTGG
>JAIVTC010000338.1:0-2125 GCA_048629055.1 Candidatus Bathyarchaeota archaeon | reverse complement strand
GAATTCAACAACATCGGTTCCTCCCTTCCCCCGAACCCCCATCCCATAGACTTATTCAGAGGATTCTGCAGCCAAAACCACTCCTTTGCGGTATGCTACGTCGCCATGAGCGATAAACACTTAACCGATACGACATTTGCCAGCTTCAATCTCGATGCAAGCATTCAGCAGGGACTGGATGAAGCAGGCTTTACGCACTGCACCCCGATCCAGCAACAGAGCATCCCGGTTGCCATCAAGGGCAGGGATGTCGCCGGACAGGCGCAGACCGGCACGGGCAAGACAGCTGCCTTCATGGTTGCGACACTGCAGTTTTTGCATGACCATCCTGCCCCCCCTGATCGCAAGCCCAATCAGCCGCGAGTTTTCATCGTGGCGCCGACCCGGGAGCTTGCCATCCAGATCCACAAGGATGCGGAGCAACTGGGTAAGCATTGCGGTCACAAAATGCGCGTGGTCTACGGCGGCTCAGGTTACGAGCAGCAGCGCGATTCACTCAAAGATGTCGATATCCTGATTGGCACACCCGGCCGTCTGATCGACTATTTCAAACAGCATATCTACAACCTGCGCGCACTCCAGGTGGTGATCATCGATGAAGCCGACCGCATGTTCGACCTGGGTTTTATCACGGATATCCGCTATCTGCTGCGACGCATGCCCCCGCCGGAAAAACGTCTCGGCATGCTGTTCTCCGCAACCCTCAGCTTTCGCGTCTCCGAGCTCGCCTACGAGCACATGAATGACCCGCAGGTCATCAAGGTCGAAACGGAGACGGTCACTGGAGAGAATGTCACCCAACGCGGCTACATGATCTCCAATGACGAGAAGATCGCCCTGCTGATTGGCTTGATGCATCATCACGAACCTTCACGCACTATCATTTTCGTCAACACCAAACGTACTGCTGACGAGGTATGGGGGTTTCTCGAGGGCAATGGCTTCTCCTGCGCCATCCTCTCCGGCGACGTGCCGCAGCGTAAACGCATTGCGTTGCTGGAGAAATTTCAAGGCGGTGAATTAAAGATTCTGGTCGCCACGGATGTCGCAGCACGCGGCCTGCATATTCCGGACGTTACCCATGTCATCAACTATGATCTGCCGCAGGACGGTGAGGATTATGTGCATCGCATCGGACGCACAGCCCG
This sequence comes from Candidatus Bathyarchaeota archaeon, assembly GCA_048629055.1. Classification (GTDB taxonomy): domain Bacteria; phylum Pseudomonadota; class Gammaproteobacteria; order Chromatiales; family Chromatiaceae; genus Sva-25. The sequence continues at coordinate 977 of JAIVTC010000338.1, read as the reverse complement.
CGCAGGTTCAAGCGGAGACGCGATCAGCCTGGTATGCGAAACCCATGCCATGTCACTGCCTGATATCGAATCCTATATCAAGAGTCGTATTCCTCTGGAGATGCCTGATGCATCTCTGATTGCCGATATTGATCCCAAAAGCCGCAAGCGTCAGCCCAGGCGACCGCGCCCTGCCAACAGGCAGCAACGCGGAAGAAGCAACTCACGCAGAGGCGGTGGTAATCGCGGGCAGAATCGCGGTGGCCGCCATCGTTAGTAATCCTGGAACAACAAACTTCAGTACAAATGAACCAAATCTCAATAATGACTCTTTTATGCATAGTCAGTCAGTCTGAGACATGATCTTATTAGGAATATGATTCCTAACCCGCAGAAGAATAAATGCAGTCGCTGTACACAATCCGTCTGTTGCAGCTACATGACCGAGGCGCTGGGAGCGCCTCGCAGCAAGGTGGACTTCGAGCATCTGCTGTGGCAGGTTTCCCACCAGGGCGTGGAAGCCTACAAGGATGAGAGTGGCTGGTATTTGATGTTTCATGGCCGCTGTGAACATCTGCAGGCTGGCGGCATCTGCAGTATCTACGCAAACCGCCCGCAGATTTGCCGTGATTACGACAATGACTGGTGCGAATTCGACGAACCCGCCCACAAACACTTCCAGCTCTATTTCAGAAATTACGCTGAACTGCTGGCTTACTGTAAAAAACGCTTCAAGCGCTGGGGAGGTTAAGAAAAGTTTTAAGTTTTAAGTTTTAAGTTTTAGGTCATTTGGCATTGCGAGAAGCATAGGGTGCAATAAGCGACAGCGCATTGCACCAAGCCAATGGCGGGATGCGCTGTCGCTTATGCCGCCCTACGGTTCTGAATCAGGGATAGATTTCAGGTACAAAAGTCTGATCCGTCATCGGCGGGCGGACATAGCCGATGCCATCTTTTCTTTTCGGCAGCTTGATCGGCTCGGGCGTCAGATCCTCATA
>JAIVTC010000337.1:0-2609 GCA_048629055.1 Candidatus Bathyarchaeota archaeon | reverse complement strand
GTTTTAATATTAATTCTCATTTAGATTGTATTTCTTGTTTATGTGGTCTATATATAGAGTAAGGGCGGTGAATTGCCCTTCTTCCAACACCTAGGAGATTGAGCCATGAAAACCATACTCGCAGCATCATTGATGCTTTTCGCTACCGCAGCTACTGCTGACTGGGAAGCTGTTTTCCAAAATCCTGATCTTAGCGCTAATTATCAGGGTTATACGTCAACGTCCTCTGTTTCTGTTGATCCTGTTGCAGAAACATATGCTGGAAACAGCGATCTTTTTGCAGGCGAAGAGGCTGGAAATATGATGAAATCAGGCATCCCTACCTCACTTGATTCAATTGGGCGTAAAAATCCTGATCTGGACTGTGGATGCATCTAACCACTTACACACATCGCAAGGAATCAAAGGATTGCGTGGCTTGGTCAGGGACGACCACCCAGATAGCATAGCAAAAAGATACTCAGTTGCTTCCTCGCTAAATGGGTAATGTTCATCAGATCCCCATCCTTTTCGTCATCTTTCAAATGCTGCCCTTTTCTATCTCACTCCGGAGACCGGCCGCATCTGGGTGTCGCAGACGCCGCCGACTTTAACGCTCTTCAGTGTTCCCGATCCGCTGCATGATTTTCCGCGATCCCGGATGTTGCACTTGAGTTCCAGCGGCTTGCCGGCATTCAGCCAGCCGGGTGTTCTGCGGTAGCGGCCGATGCTCTTCATCTTGCAGCCGCGTGGTATTCCGTAGGCCGGGCAGGATGATGCCTTCAGTGAGACCTTTCTGCCGTCGATGATGAATCCTTTGTAGTCGTCATGAATTTTGACGACATCCCGCTCTTCCAGCTGCTCGACATCGACATCTCTGAAGAAGTAGCCTCCTTTTGCTGCCTTATCGACATGAATCCTGGTGTTGGCGATCAATGCAAAATCCTTGCCTTTTGTGGCGACAGCACCGGAGATATACTCGACCCGCTTGTGTTTGGGGAAGCACTTTCCCATTGCCGGGGCATGATAGTAGTGCCTGAGAGCCTTGATGTCTGTCATGGAGTTGCCGGGAAAAATATCCTTGAGATCCTTGTCGCCGCCAAACAGGATGCGCTCGATATCCTGCACATTTTGCGCATACATGCTCTGCAGTTTTCTGTAAAAGTCAGCATTGGAGTTATTGCCAGCCAGGTCGTCGCGTAAAAAGCAGGCGGTGATGCCGGAGATCTGGGTCAGGTATTCATCCCAGATATTGTATTGTGACACCTTGGAGGAGACGCCCTGGAAGTCACCGTTGAAGCGGCACCCCTGGTATTTTGCACAGCTCTCTTTACCGCGATTGCGTATTGAAAGTGCGATGATATTGCGCTCGCAGGCGCCGTAGGCGTTGCAGCCCCGGTCAAGATGGCCTTCGAAGATGGCGGTGCGCAGGGTGTAGTCGAGATGCCTGGCCTGTTTGAGGGAGTTGCCCGGCCAGCGGCTTTGATTCTTGCCGATAAAACTATCCCATGCCCGCTGCAGGGCGGAGCGGCGTCCGATGACGCGTTTGTTGACCCCCGCGCATTGTGACGAGTTGTGAAAGGCGCGCACGATGGTATCCAGCTCTCCCTTGCCGCCGCCTTTGCTGACTTTTGTCCTGGCTGGTGGATCGAAAAATGGCGGCCGGTTTTTCTCGAAGAGTTTGCGGATGTTGATGACATACTTGACGCTGCTGTCGCAGTGGTGGTTGGCAACGCTCATCGCCTTGCGCTGTTTGACGGTGTTGTTGAATTTCTTGACCGAGGCTGGTGTGGCGGAGCCTGAATCGAGGAGGATTTTAAAGCCTACGAACGGAGTGCCGCCGCTGGTGGTCAACGGTTTGCCATTTTTGATCACCAGGCAGGGGATCAGCGAGGTGCCCTGTTTAAGGGTTCCTGCAGGCCTGGTAGCTCCCGATTTTGCAAAAGAGTTGATCTCGTAATAGGGAATTTCGAGCTTGCCGTTGAACTGATACAGGGTCATCACCGGGGTGGCCGGGATGCCTGCGAATATCCGGGGTGAAATCAGGAGCAGCAGGGCGAACAGGGTAACTCTCATACTATTTTTTCCAAGGTGATAAATGACTGTAACGATGTGGCTGTAGATTATATCCTGATACTTGAGAGTGAGGGCAATACATCCGTGAGAATTTCTGATCCTGAGAATTGATAATTTTTGCAGGTGTTATGAAGGCAAATAGAGTAGTATCCCGATATCTGAATATGCTGCTTGCGGAGAAGCACCGGATGCAATATTTCATAACTCCTTTTGTTCTTGTCTCACTCTTTGTCACACCTCTTGTCGCAGCAGATGCAGAAACAGATGCACGCTATGATGCTGTTAAGGCTCTGGGAAGGCTCAATGGCATAGCCCTGCAATGCAAATATATTGACCAGGTTTCGCGTATGAAGCAGGCTGTCGTGAAGACTGTTCCGAAGGAGCGCAGCTTCGGGCTTGCTTTCGACCAGGCTGCAAACGATAGCTTCCTTGCATTTATTCAGGAGCAGAGCCCTTGTCCCGGTCCTGCGGGTTTTGAGAAAGATGTCTCGCAGCAAATCGAACTTCTGCGGCAGACTTTTAAAAAGCAATGATCTCTAGGAGGCTGTCCGAGA
>JAIVTC010000336.1:0-6384 GCA_048629055.1 Candidatus Bathyarchaeota archaeon | reverse complement strand
CAATGTAACGTATGGAGGGGTAGGGATTTGTTTTCAGCGTACGCAGCGTCTTTCAAATAGATCTTTGTCAGAATTATCTGACAAGATTATCAGAATTGTCCTATGCACTGTATCACGTGTTTGCCGTCTCGGGGAGGCGTTTGCACAAATCCTGACTAGCTTTCCAGTAGTTCGCGGCCTTCTCTGCTGTTGTTAGTCGATCATAGGCAGCAAAGCCGATCATTTCAGCATCGCCCATCGTCTCAACAGTTAGGCCGAGCTTTCACAGAGGCATAAGGTCTCCACATTCGTCCTCGGCTGCGGCCTCAAAGGCCGCTATGGCTCCGTGCTCCTGGATTGCTTCGTCAACTGTCATGCGTGGTGATCCTGGAATGTGGGAATTGAGGATGAACACAGGAATTATTGTTGAATCCACCTTGAATTCCACCTTAAAGCATTTTATTTGCTTTGAGATAGCCTATGAGGCTGTCCACATGCGACCCTTATGCAAACGAAGAGAACTTTTACTTTTTTCATATTTTTCAACATATTGTTATAATGGCACCTCTTGTGTAAACCCCATCCCGAATAATCCCCATAGTAAACACCATGTTCAAAGCAGACAGCAATAAAATCTTCACCATCTTGCGCGCGGTGCTACTGAACCGCTACCTGCTGTTTGTCGGTCTGCTCTATCTCTATGCACAGTTGAGCGCACATTATTTTGGGCTCAGCGACTCCATGTTCTCGCAGCAGTGGCTCGAACTGCTGATTGCTCTCTATCTCTTCAGCTATCTCTATGCCATTCTGCGTCCCGGCCGCTGGCGCGCACTGCTGGCTGCCCTGCCCATCCTGCTTGGGTATTTGATCCATGACATCTACTACCTGATGTACGGCAAGATCCTGCGGCTCATCGAGGTCAAGGAGCTGCCCGAACTGGTGCAGGTGCTCACCCCCGGGCAGATGCTGATGCTGGTTCTTGGCGTGGGCGTACCTCTGATGCTACTTCTCCTCCACGTCAACTATCGCAAGCCGCGCATCATTGCTTTTGGCGCTGTGCCGCTTGCTCTGCTCGTGATTGACATCCACTTCGCGCCGGACAGCTTTGCCTCCGGGTTTAAGCAGCTGGCCAATCCAGTTGTGACATACTCTGATCGCATGAGTGTGGAGAATAATGGCCGCTACAGTATGATGCTGCTACGCGAGGCAGAGCGGATCAGCGCAACGGAGAAGACCGCCCCCTATCACGATCGCCCCGCCTATGAGCAAAAGAGAGAAGAGCTGGCAAATGCCATCCGCAAGGGTGGCAACCGGCGCAATGTACACCTGATCGTGATGGAAAGTTTTCTTGATCCCACCCTGTTTCAGAAGGCGACGTTCAGCCGCAACCCCGTGCATCCCGATTTTTCCAGCCTGTTTGGATCCAAACTCGGGCTCTCTATCTCACCGGTATTCGGCGGTGCAACCTCGCAGGCGGAATTCGAGGTGCTGTGCGGCATACCGGCGCTGCGCAAACTCTCCAGTATCGAGTTCAACGTTTTCACCGGCGCGAAGACCAGCTGCATGCCGGGTGTGCTTGAACGCGCAGGCTACCGAACTGTGGCGACCAACGGCTATAAACCCGACTTCTTCAATACGCAGCCCGCCTACAAGGGCATCGGCTTTGACGAAGCCAACTTTCCCCGCAAACACACCTCGCTTGATACCTACCTGGATACTGAACCGGTAGGCAAGGAAGGCTACATCTTTGACGGAGATCTGTTGCAGAGGAATCTTGACTATGTCACAACTATCATCAAAGAGCACCCTGAAAAGCCACTGTTAAACTATGTACTGACTATCTATGGCCACACTCCCCACCGACTCGATCCGACACAGCGCCCCGAGATTCTACAGGTGCAGTCGGATTATGCCGACGAACACCTGCAGCGAGTTGCCAACCAGTACTATTACCGCACCGAAGCGATCGCCCGCTATGTGCGCGACCTCATCGAAGTGGATAAAAACAGCATCATTATTCTCATCAGCGATCATGTGCCGCCGCTGCGCAATGGACTGAACACCTATCGGAAGCTCGACTATGTAGACAGTTCCGAGGATAGTTACTACTACAACCGTCTGCTGGTGGTCAAAGATGGCAAGCCGCAGCTCTACCCCACCATGCACCACTACGACATTCCCGACCTGATTCTTGACTACCTCACTGACGGCAAGCACTGCAAGGGGCGCTCCTGCGCCTATCTGGACGGAAATGCTACGCCGAATCCAGAGATGCAACTTGCAGAGTATTTCTCGCTGATGGCGCACGCATCCGAAACGCTGTAAAGGAGCCTGTCATTTCGACCAAAGGGAGAAATCTTTATGGCGATGCAGTAAGATCTCTCACATCCGTTCGAGATGACAACAACAAACCTTGTTGCCATTTTTTATTCTTTTATTTCATCATGTTATATACATAACATAATAATTAACTTTACACCAATAATCACCACTGGCATAATTCTGCGCGATTACGCATAATCTTCGTAAGTTCTCAATAATACCGGTGCATTGTTTGAGATAGCGTAGGATGCTGCTGAGGAACGAAGCGCATCGATCGCGGGTTTTACTCGACAGATGCGCTTCGCAAGCTCAGCAGCATCCTACGTATTGTTGCCGTACACGGGGTTATTGAGAAATAACTAAATCTGCACATTACTTCACTTCAACCAAAGGAAATCCCGGAATCATGTGGTTCAAAAACCTCTATCTCTATCGTTTTACCCAACCCTTTTCTCTCTCTGACGACTCTCTCGATGAAAAGCTCTCCGGCAAAGCTTTTCAGCCTGTTGACAAACTCTCCCTCTCCTCGACCGGCTGGACTGAACCGCTTGGCCACGAGGGAGAGCAATTCGTGCATACGACCAATGGCTATATGATGGTGTGCCTGCGCAAGGAGGAGAAAATTCTTCCTCCTGCCGCCGTCAGGGAAATCCTTGATTCACGTGCGCTGGAGATTGAACAGAGGGAGAACCGCACGATTCGCGGCAAGGAGCGCGCCAGTCTGAGAGACGAGGTATTGCTGGACATGATGCCCCGCGCCTTCACCAAAAACAGCCGTATATTTGCCTATATCGATGCCAAAGGCGGATGGATGGTTGTCGATGCGTCCAGTGTTGGCAAGGCGGATGAGTTTGTCGCCACCTTGCGCGAAACCCTGGAACATCTTCACGTCACCCCGCTGGCAATGGCCAATGATCCTTCCGCCATCATGACCTCCTGGTTGAGTGAAGGCGGAGTTGCTGCAGATTTCGAGATCGAAGATGAGTGCGAGATGCGTGATCCCGCCGAAGATGGCGGCATCGTACGCGTGCGCAAACACGATCTTGGCTCGGAGGAGATTCGCACACACCTCAATGCAGGCAAGATGGTGACCCGCCTGGCCCTCACCTACGACGAACGCATCAGCTTTGTGCTCGACTCCACCATGGCGCTGAAACGCCTCAAGTTCCTCGACCTGGTCATGGATGAGGCCGGAGATATCGATAGCGAAAGCGCCGCCGCCCGTTTTGACGGCGATTTCTCCATCATGACGCTGGAGCTGTCGCGCTTTTTCCCGCAGCTGCTGGATGCGCTTGGCGGAGAAGCCGAAGAGCAGCAGCTCGACGCAGCGTAGAGGCAGTGTTTTAACCACAGATGCACACAGATAAACACAGATTCCATGATGGAGTTTTATTCTGTGTGCATCCGAGAGTTCCGCGGTCCATCTACGATCCGTAGGGCGGCATAAGCGGTAGCGACCTCCATGGATGGAGGAAGTGCAATCAGATTGTCAGGAACAATCATTGCCGCATCCCGCCGCATTGATGGTGTAATGCGCTATCGCTTATTACACCCTACAGCTCTTAATGTCCCCCTTGTGTCAGGATGAGATAATACTTCCGTGTTGTCCGTCTGTTCCGTGGTGAAAAATATTTCGCCATATCATCTCACAATCTCAAAAAAACCTGAATTTCACTTTGGTCTGAGCAGGCAATCTTCAGTATACTTACCTGTTGCGTTTACGCGCCCTACTAACAGACGGCTTCTTCCAGAAATTCATGCCTGCACCAATCACAGTAAAACAGCGCCTTCGACATGATGATATTCGTCATGCCTGCTCGGATATCTCATTTACCCGCGGGCGCCGCTATTTTGAAGAGGGCCTTGTTCTCTCCCTGGATATTGATGAGGAGTCCGACAACTTCGTCCATTTTCACACCAGCATCAAGGGGCGCATGAGCACCCCCTATGAACAAGCTGTAAAGCTGAGTTTTTCCGCCGGCAGAGATGCGCTCGACATCGATGGCAGCTGCAGCTGCCCCATGCACTACAACTGCAAACACGTCGCCGCAGCCTGTCTGAAATATCTGCAGGAGGGTGAACCAACCTCCAAACACTCAACTGCGGAGGAGTGTTTGGAGTGGCTGGAGAAGCTTCAGCAGCAGAGCGGCAAACTGCCGGAAAGCGATCGGCACGGAAGCTTCCTGGCTTACGTGCTGACTCCTTCTGCCGACGGCCCTGAGATATCCGTACACCTGGTTGTTACCAGTGATAAAAAATCAGGGAATCTCAACCGGGGCAAAGAGATTCTTCTGCGCACTATCTTTCTTGGCTATTCACGGCCAGATTATCTCTCTGCGGAAGATGAAGAGATCATACGCCTGTTAAAAGTTGCAAATAACAACTTCCACGGCCAACCCCTGATCTCCGGAAGCATGGGTTACCTGACACTGCATGCATTGCTCTCAACCGGGCGCTGTTTCTGGGAAAATTTTGAGAATGGCGCGCTGACCCAGGGTGAGGAACGCAGGCTGGAGATCGAATGGGACAGCAACGATCAACAGGAATATCAGCTTGATGTGCGGGTAGCACCCCGGGGAGTCGTCGTATTGAGTGACCCCCCACTCTATGTCGATCCTGAAGAACACATAGTGGGAGCACTGCAGGCTCCCGATTTCGACGCAAAACAACTGCAGCTGCTGCTGCAGGCGCCGTCAGTTCCGCAGCAGCATGTCGATGAATTCAGCAAAAAAATGGTCATCGATCTGCCGCAGATCAAGCTGTCCCCGCCCACACCTGTCAAAACCAGGAATATCAGTGGTATCGAACCAATCCCGCTGTTGATCCTCTATGCAGACGAGGTCAACGGTTACACCACCCACATGATGGTGGTGCGATTCATCTATGATGAGATAGAAATCTCCCCGCTGCTCGAAGACGAGCATGTCGTTATCAATGCTAAAAAGGAGATCATCCGTCTGACACGTTCACTGGAGTCTGAACAGAAAGCTATACGTCAACTCTCCGGGCTTGAATCCAGGCCCTCCAGAGAGTTGAGTGTCGATGGCCTGGCGCTCTACTTTGACGAAAATTCAGTGATGGAGAGCGCCGAAAAATGGCATCATTTCATCGAGGAGGAGATTCCTCGCCTGCAAAGCCTGGGATGGCGGATCATTCAGGAGGGGAGCTTTCAATTAAACTTTCACGACGCCGAAGAGTGGCATGCGGGAATTGAGGAGAAGAGCCAAAATAACTGGTTCGACCTCAGCTTTGACATCACCGTCGACGGCAAGGTCATCCCGTTGCTGCCGCTGATAACGCAGATACTGCAAATCTATGACATGGATGATCTCCCTGAAACGCTGACGGTTTCACTCGGTGACAACGACTACCTGAAGCTGCCTTCAAAAACGATCAAACCAGTCCTCAAAACACTGCATGAACTCTACGACAGCGCCTCCAAAAGCAGCGATGAAAAACTGCGGCTGTCTCTGTTTGACGCCGCACAGATAGCAGACCTTGAAAGCGATGGGCTGTTTGCGATCAAGGGTGGCGAGGCGCTGCGTAAACTGGGACGCAAGCTGCGTGATTTCAAAGGGATTGAAGAGGTCGAGCCACCTGCAGCGCTGCAGGCGGAGTTGCGCAACTATCAGCAGCAGGGACTCAACTGGCTGCAGTTTTTACGTAAATTCAATCTCGGCGGTGTTCTGGCCGACGACATGGGACTGGGCAAAACAATCCAGACGCTGGCGCATCTGCTGGTCGAGAAACACAGCGGCCGTATGCAATCCCCCTGTTTGATCGTCGCCCCCACCAGCCTGATGGGAAACTGGCGCAGGGAGGCGCAACGTTTTACCCCCGAACTCAGCGTCGTGATTCTGCAGGGCAGCGAACGCCACCAGCACTTTGACAGCATCAACGAGTATGACCTGGTGCTCACCACCTACCCTCTGCTCTCGAGAGATACCGAGGTTCTGCAGCAGCACGACTACCACTACCTGATCCTGGACGAGGCGCAGACCATCAAGAATCCGCGTGCGAAAGCAGCCCGCCTGGTGCGCACCCTGAAAGCAAATCACCGTCTGTGTCTGACAGGCACGCCGA
>JAIVTC010000335.1:0-4063 GCA_048629055.1 Candidatus Bathyarchaeota archaeon | reverse complement strand
ACAGCGCCGTGCAGCGCGTCATCCAGCTAAAACCGGATATCGTCATCAACACCGGGGACATGATTGCAGGTCAGCGCACCAACTTGCTGAAAACACCGGCTATTGAGAGCATGTGGAAAAGTTTTCATCAGCATGTAACTAACCCCATTGCATCTGCCGGTCTGCTCATGGCCGTGACTCCGGGGAATCATGATGCCTCGGAATACAGCAAATTCAAGCTGGAACGCAAAATCTACAAACAGCAGTGGCTGCAGAGAAAGCCGAAACTGAAGTTTATCGACGACAAACACTACCCTCTCTACTACTCCTTCAAGGTTGGCAAAACCCTGTTCGTCTCTCTCGATGCAACCCGCACGCACGCGCTGGACAAGGAGCAGAAAATATGGCTCGACAAATTCCTCGAAAAACAGGGCAGAAAATACAGCCACCGTATTCTCTTCAGCCATCTGCCTATCTGGCCGTTCTCAAACAAAAATGGAGCTGAAGCCCTGCTGGATACAGAACTGGAGAAAATTGTACAGAAACACGATGTCGACCTCTATCTGAACGGCCATCACCACACCTACTACCCCGGTTACAAGGATGGTGTCCGCTACATCAGCCAATCCTGTCTTGGCTCGGGCTCGCGACCACTGGTAGGCACCAAACTCAATACGGGCAGGAATATCACCGTGATCGATATCAAGGATAACAACATCGAGATCAACGCCTACAGCGCTCCCGACTTTACCAAGGCAATCGATCAGAAAACACTGCCAAAATCCATAAAATCCAAATGGGCGAAAATCATCAGGGAAGATCTGGCTCCGCACAGAAATTAAGTAATCCTCCTTCAACGAGGAGAGGAAATTTGTATCGCATATTGCAGCATTTGCTGCAAGTTGCTACAATTTTTGCGTAGACAGAGGAAATTTACTATGAGTTCCACCAGTGTTCGTCTTGATCAAGAATTACTCCAACGAGCTGCCATCATGGCTAAAGCTCTACACCGATCCACCCCGAAGCAAATCGAGCATTGGGCCAGGATAGGCGAGATCATGGAGGATAATCCAGAGTTGCCCTATGGGTTTGTCAGGCTCGCTATTATTGCAAAGGCAGAAAAAGAAGCTGGAAAGTTAGAGAGTTACGATTTTGGCTAAAATCAAGCAAGTACTGCAGACACCTTCCTTTAAAAAAGCAGTGAAAAAACTGCACAAGAATCAGAAAAAAGAGTTAGACAAAGCGGTTAAAACCTTGATGGATGCCCCCCTGTTAGGCGAACAGAAAAAAGGGGATCTCTCTTTTTTACGCGTCTATAAATTCAAGATGGTTAAACAGGTGACTCTGCTTGGTTATAGCTATGAAAATGACTCTGTTATTTTAGAATTGATTGCTATTGGCTCACATGAAAATTTCTATCGTGATGTTAAGCAACAATTCTAACGAAGTCAGAACCTTGATTATCATGGTTCAGCAGATATTCCAAACTCCAGCGCAGCAACCTGCAATCTCAACGACCCGGGGATCCTCACGGACCGAATAGATAAATAATGGCAAACACCCTAAAGGAAATTTGGCGAGAAGCACTGGGAATCCTGCGCAAAAGCATCGGGCAGGTCTTCACAACACACCTCGCCTACATTGCACTCGGTGTGATTCTGTTCACCCCTCTGGTTGGCGTTCTCGGCCATCTTCTGCTGCACCTGTCAGGCAAGACCGCGCTCTCTGACCTGGATATCGCCTACTTCCTGCTGTCGCCACTTGGCATGGCGGCATTGATCGTGATGGCCGCCCTGCTGATTGCCATTCTTGCCTTCGAGCAGGCCTCCATGATGGCCATCAGCGCCGGCGCCGTTCGAGGCTTGCACATCGGCACACTGCAGGCTTTGCGTTTTACAGCCAGGCGGGCGGCAAGAATTTTCCACTTCACAACCCACCTGGTTGCCCGGCTGCTGATCATCACGCTGCCATTCCTCGCCGCCGGCGGAGCAATCGCCTGGTTGCTGCTCACAGACTATGACATCAACTATTATCTGAGCGAGAAACCACCCGTTTTCCTGATTGCAGTCGCTCTCATCGCAGTGCTGCTGCTGACAATGCTGGTGGTGCTGATTCGCAAACTCCTTGGCTGGTCGCTGGCGCTTCCCCTGGTGCTCTTCACGGATACCTCTCCGGCCAGCGCTTTTGCCGAGAGCAACAACCTCGTACAGGGACACAAACGTGAAGTCGTGACGGCATTGCTGAGCTGGGCAGTGGCGGCGCTGCTGCTTGGAGCAGTTGTTGTGGTCTGCGTGCAACTGCTGGGTTCATTGCTGGCCCCCCTGTTCTTCGATTCGATTCAGTTGCTGGTCATCGTGCTGGGAGGAGTCGTGGCGCTATGGTCACTCGGCAATCTTATGATCACGACTTTGACCTCGGGGAGCTTCGCTGCTCTGGTGGTGATATTTTTTGAGCGCTACGGGTCGATAACAACAAGTGATCTCGCAGATAAGCAGCCTCGGCGGCTATGGCGGATGACCGCACCCCGCTTTGCGCTGCTCCTGATTGGCGCCGTGGCGGCGGCCGCATTGGCGGGAAGCTGGCTCCTGAAAGGTATCCAGACACAGGATGATGTCGTGGTTATCGCTCACCGGGGAGCTGCCGGCAAGGCGCCGGAGAACACACTCGCTTCCATGCGCCAGGCCATCGAGGATGGAGCCGACATGCTCGAAATCGATGTCCAGGAGAGCAGTGACGGCGAAGTTGTGGTGATCCACGACAGCGATTTCATGAAGCTCTCAGGCGTTGATCTGAAAGTTTGGGATGGCTCGCTGAAGCAATTGCAGGAGATCGATGTCGGCAGTTGGTTCGACCCCGGCTTCTCAGCCGAACGCGTGCCGACACTGGCGCAGGTGCTGGAGGTGGCGCGCGGCAAGGCGCACGTCGTCATCGAACTCAAATATTACGGGCATGACCAGCAGCTGGAACAGCGGGTTGTAAAGATCGTTGAAAAAGCCGGCATGGTTGACGACATTGTCATCATGTCACTGGAGTACAAAGGCATTGAAAAAATCCGCGCACTGCGGCCAAAGTGGGTTGTCGGGCTGTTATCAACCATGGCTGTCGGCAACCTCGCAAAACTGGATCTGGATTTTCTTGCCGTCAATATGAGCATGGCGACATCCGGCTTTATTCGCCGCACACATGCGGCTGGCAAGCAGGTGTATGTCTGGACCGTGAATGATGCAGTCTCCATCTCCCGCATGATCTCGCTTGGCGTGGACGGCATCATCACCGATGAGCCGGAGATGGCGCGGAACGTCATCACCGAACGCTCCGGACTGAGTTCGGTCGAGCGTTTGCTGATACACACGGCGGTGCTGTTTGGCCGTCCGATTCCTCCGCGAATCTACCGCGACGAGTCGCCTTGAGGTTTTATGTGATCCTGGCCGCCGATATAGATGTATCAAGGGAATTTCTTGCAAAACTCTCAAAAGCTGTCATTTCTCCTTTCAGTCGAAATGACAAAACCCACTATTTACGAATTTTTCAAGAGGCTCAATGGTGATATGAAATGAAAATATGGGTAGATGCAGATGCATGCCCTGTGGTGATCAAGGATATCTTGTTCAGGGCGGCAGAGCGCACCGGGGTGCGACTGACGCTGGTAGCAAATCAGCCTGTGCCGGTACCACCATCACGGCTCATTCAATCGATTCAAGTCGCATCGGGTTTCGATGTCGCTGACAACGAGATCGTGAAAAGGCTTGATGCCGGCGATCTAGTCATCACCGGCGACATTCCCCTGGCGGCAGAGGTGATTGAAAAAGGTGGTCATGCTCTGAATCCTCGCGGCGAACTCTATACGACTGACAATATCAAAGCGCGCCTGACGATGAGAGACTTCATGGAGACGCTGCGCTCAAGCGGCGTCGATACAGGCGGTCCGCCGCCGCTGAGCCAGGGTGACCGGCAAGCTTTTGCGAATCATCTGGATAAATTCTTAACCAGGCATGCAAACAAAGAGTGACAAATGAAGCAATAACCCGGCGCACATCTGACGCAATATTTTTCTTGACCCAGAATTATTCTTGTAGAAGAATTC
>JAIVTC010000334.1:0-2192 GCA_048629055.1 Candidatus Bathyarchaeota archaeon | reverse complement strand
CCTGTTTGGAGTCAGTTCCCTGCGCGCGGATCAGAACCTGGTGTGCAAAGGGCGGCAGTTGGGCGTGTTGGCGTTGTGTTAACTCTTCGCGTGAAAAAGCCTCGTAGCCTTTGTGCAGCAGCGTCTCCAGCAAAGGATCGTGTGGGTGGCGCGTCTGAATCAACACCTTGCCGGGTTTATCAGCACGGCCTGCGCGCCCGGATACCTGAAGAAGCAGTTGTGCGGTGCGTGCGGGCGCACGGAAATCGGGATTCAGCAATCCCTGGTCGGCATTGAGAATGCCGACCAGTGTGACGCGTGGAAAGTCATGTCCTTTTGCCAGCATCTGCGTGCCGACCAGGATGCAGGCGCTGCTGTCATTGACCTGACACAGCGCCTTTTCAAGAGAGCCTTTGCGCCGTGTGGAGTCGCGGTCAATCCTGATAACCGGGATAGAGGGAAATACCTCGTTGAGATACTCCTCCACGCGCTCGGTACCCTGTCCCTGATAGATCATACTCTCCCTGGCGCCGCAGTCAGGGCATCGCTCCGGTTTCGCATGCTGGTAGCCGCAATGATGGCACCATCGCCGCTGCAGCTTCTGATGCCAGGTCATGCGTGCGTCGCAATGGCTGCACTCCGCAATCCATCCGCAGGCGTGGCAGGTGAGCTGCGGCGCATAGCCGCGGCGATTAAGGAACAGGATGACCTGGTGATCCTTGTCAATCTCTTCGCGGATGGATTTGATCAGATCGGAACAGATCCCTGCGCGCAGGCGCTGCGCACGGATATCGACCAGACCGATCTGCGGCGGTTTTGCTTTGCCAGCGCGCTGACGCAGTTTGAGCCACTGATAGCGCTCATTAAGAGAGTTATGCACGGTCTCCAGTGACGGCGTTGCCGAACCAAGCACTACCGGGATGTTGCGTTGCTTGGCTTTCATGACCGCCAGATCACGCGCCGAATAGCGAAAGCCCTCCTGCTGTTTAAAGGAGATGTCATGCTCTTCATCGATGATGATCAGACCAAGCCGGGGCATGGGGGTGAAAATTGCAGAGCGGGTTCCGATCAACAAATCTGCTTCGCCCTTTTGCGCCTGCATCCAGGTTCGTTCTCTCTCGCCACTGCTGAGAGCCGAGTGGGAGACTGCGACAACACCGTCGATTCCCCGTTGAAAGCGGCGCAGCAGTTGCGGCGTCAGGGCAATTTCAGGAACCAGCACCAGTACCTGCAGGCCCCGGGAGATCACTTTGCCTGCCGCATGCAGATAGACTTCCGTTTTGCCTGAGCCGGTAATGCCGTCCAGCAGCAGGGTGCTGAAGCCGCTTGCAGCGTGAATCGCATCAACCGCCTGTTGCTGTTCCAGCGAAAGGGTCACTCTTTTGTCATTCGAGGAGCGAGTGAGCATCGGCGCCATATCACATCGCTCAATAGTTCTCTTTTGCTGCAGTCGCTTGAGTGCGGGACGGATCTCTCCATCGAGGGCTAAGAGGCTTTTCTCCGCTACACCCTGTTTGGCCTCAAGCAGCATTTGGAGAATGCGTTGCTGAACCGGCGCATTCCTGAAATCATCCACGGAGATTGTTGTTTGAGTTATTCTCCATCCCTGCTCGAGGGTTGGTCCGGGTTGTTTTGGCTGCCTCAGACGCGTTGGCAATGCAGCACTCACCACC
Organism: Candidatus Bathyarchaeota archaeon; assembly: GCA_048629055.1. Lineage (GTDB taxonomy): Bacteria > Pseudomonadota > Gammaproteobacteria > Chromatiales > Chromatiaceae > Sva-25. The sequence continues at coordinate 540 of JAIVTC010000334.1, read as the reverse complement.
TCGCCGATCGGATGGTGGTAATAGGCGGCGCACCAGCTTAAAAAAAGACGCTCATTTTTATCAAGTAATGGAGTCGTGTCGATGATCTCTGCGATGGCTTTGAGTCGGTGGGATGGTGGAGTCGTGTCGTCGTGATTACAAATCTCCCAGATCACGCCTGTCCGCTGGCTGCGGCCAAAAGGCACCCGGACGCGGCAGCCGGGAAGCAACTGTGCTGCTGATGTTGAGTCTGCCGGCAGGTAGTCAAACAGGCTGAACAGGGGCGCCGCGACAGCGACCTTGATGATCACGCTATTGCTCATTATTGCTCATAGAATGAAACCTGTCAGAAACGCCCTTCGATGACTGCATGATGTGAGCTGTTGAATGGCTCTATAGGCTGTGGGTAACTTTGTGGAAAAGTTTTGATGCCTGGTGTCGATGCACTCAATTTGCCACATAGTCATAAAAAACCATGCGTTTTATGGCTTTTTGTAAGTTACTGATTCAATGAATGGATATGGTAAATCAGAAGATTCTGAAATAGTAATCAATAAAAAC
>JAIVTC010000333.1:0-20339 GCA_048629055.1 Candidatus Bathyarchaeota archaeon | reverse complement strand
AGCAGAACAGATCGAAAAAAATCCCTTTCCGGCCAGCCAAGTGCGGCGCTCAGGGCGAGCGCAGCAAAGGCGATGGAGTGGGAGAGCTTATCCCAGATGTTGATGCCTGAAGGCAGAAACTCCTGCGGCAGCAGTGACAGATAGGCCGTCAGCCCAAAGCAGAGCCAGAAGGCGGTGCGCCAAAGAGATGCTGGAATCATCCCTGCTGCTGTTCTCGTTTGATCGCACGATGACCAATGTCTGTACGAAAATAACAGTTATCCCAGCTGATCCGTGATGCCAGCGCATAAGCTCGTTGTTGCGCCTCGGTGACATTCGATCCAAGGGCTGTTGCGCAGAGCACGCGTCCGCCGGACGTTACCACATCACCATTCTGCTCAGCGGTTCCTGCATGAAATATTTTTTCCCCCTCCACATCGTGTTCAGGCAGGCCATGGATCACGTCGCCGCTTTGATAGGCTCCCGGATAACCGCCGGCGGCAAGAACAACGCCGACAGCGGCGCGGCTGTCCCACTCGGTTTGCTGTTGATCCAGTGCGCCATCAATTGCCGCCAGGCAGTGAGCGACAAGGTCTGATTTCATGCGCAGCATGATCGGCTGGGTTTCCGGATCGCCAAAGCGGCAGTTGTATTCGAGAACCTTTGGCGTTCCTGCTGCATCGATCATGACGCCCGCATAGAGAAAGCCTGTGTAGGGGCGTCCGTCTGCAGCCATCCCTTCGACTGTTGGGATAATCACTTCATGCATGATGCGCTTGTGCATCTCATCAGTAACGACCGGTGCAGGGGAGTAGGCTCCCATACCGCCGGTATTGGGGCCGGTGTCGCCGTCATACGCCGCCTTGTGGTCCTGGCTCGATGCCATCGGCAGGATGTTTTTGCCGTCTGCCATGACAATAAAACTGGCCTCTTCCCCCTGCAGAAACTCCTCGATGACCACGCGGTGTCCGGCATCGCCAAAAGAGTTTCCGCAGAGCATATCGCGTATTGCGGTTTCTGCGACCTGCATATCCTCTGCGATGATCACTCCTTTTCCTGCAGCAAGGCCATCGGCCTTGATGACGATAGGAACGCCAACCCGATGCAGGTAGGCAAGCGCATCATCGACGTCACTGAAATTGCCGAAGGCTGCAGTGGGGATGTTATGGCGCGCCAGGAACTCCTTGCTGAAGGCTTTGGAGCCTTCAAGTTGCGCGGCGTCCTGTGTCGGGCCAAAGCATTTCAGCCCCTGTTCCTGAAAGGCGTCGACGAGGCCGGCAACCAGCGGAACTTCAGGGCCAACGATGGTGAGGCCGATATCCCGGTTTTTGGCAAAATCGATCAGAGCGGCGATGTTGGTGACGTTGATATCGACATTCTCCATGGCGGCTTCAAGCGCCGTACCCGCATTGCCGGGAGCGACATAAATTTTGTCTGCGAGTGGAGACTGCGCTGCCTTCCATGCCAGGGCATGTTCACGGCCGCCTGAGCCGATGATCAGAATATTCATAAGTGTAAGTTGCTCTGATTGTGTGTTTCTTGAATGACTTCGTAACATCTCAAAAAGTCTGTGCATGCAAAAATGCGTAGGATGTGCTGAGGGACGAAGCGCATCGGTCGCGGGTTAACTCGACAGATGCGCTTCGCAAGCTCAGCAGCATCCTACGCAGACTCAAACATTACACAGGGTTATTGAGAAGTTATCTGATTGCTCTCTGAGATAATGATTCGGCTGGTTATTCTACGTGCTTCCAGGATCCGGTGCGAGTTACTCGAGTTTTTTGATGCTTTCGAGAACCCTCTTGCGCAGATCATTGATGGCGTTATCGATGGCTGCGACTGCGCTTTCATCCCCTCCCAGTCCCTGCCAGTTCTCTTTCCAGCTGTCGAAGAGGTGTTGCGTCTGCTGCTGCAGTTCAGCAGGCATCAGCATGCTGAGATCGCGCAGCACCAGCACTTCAACCCAGCCGCTGCGAGGGTTCCCCTGTTGCATATCTTTGTCGTAGTGAGCCAGATATGAGATGCGCTGCAGTTGACCGATATGCAGCAGCATCTCGAATCCTGCAGCACGAATGTTGCGGTTCTCTTCAGTCTGTTCATTGCGCCAGGTGTTGTATCCCAGGGCGCTGAAGGCGACGAACAGGCTGATGATGGCAAGTGAGTTTCTTTTAAACTGTTGGCGAAGCATGTTGGTTGTTGTTGCTCGTATTAGAATCCTTGATTCACTAGAATATTTGCAAATGAGTCAAGTTTAAAAGAATCTCTCGCTAAGAACGCAAAGGACGCAAAGGTTTTTCTTGGCGGTCTTGGCGCCTTTGCGAGAGAAAATGTTTTTTTCATGCCTCGTCAGTCTGAGACCTGCTCTTGCTGGTGACTGGCGGATGCAGCTTGTCGAGCGGGATAGAGAGGCCGTTCTCCTGTACGACGCGTGCATGACGACGCATGAGTTCTCTGGCCGATCTGACTCCGCAGGAGTGTGCAATGATACCAACTTCCTTGACCATGTTGTTGGCATAGTCTGCAACACGGAGTTTCTTGGTTTCAGGATGCAGTCCCTTCTGCAGCTTGGGGTTGTGGGTGGTGATCCCGGTGGGACAGGTGTTTTTATTACACTGCAGCGCCTGGATGCAGCCCAGCGAGAACATGAAACCGCGTGCCGATGTAATAAAATCAGCGCCGATGCAGAGCGCCCAGGCAACATCTGCCGGGTTGACGAGTTTGCCGGAGGCGATCACCTTGACCCTGTTGCGCAGTCCATGCAGGTTGAGATGATCGACCAGCATTGGCAGGCTCTCGCGCAGAGGCAGTCCCATGTCATCGATGAGCGGCATCGGTGCTGCTCCCGTACCGCCGTCGGCGCCATCTACGGTGATAAAATCCGGTGCATACTCCAGCCCCATGCTGTCAATCTCTGTAAATAGCTCATTGAGCCAGGCATCACCACTGATCACAGCCTTGAAGCCAACCGGCTTGCCGGTGACCTCGCGAATATGATGAATCATATTCAGTAGATCCCGGTTGCAACTGACATCCAGATGGCGGTTGGGACTGATGGCGTCTTCTCCTGCATGAATGCCGCGAATCTCTGCAATCTCCTGCGTTACCTTCTCGCCGGGAAGTATGCCCCCCTTGCCGGGTTTTGCTCCCTGACTGAGCTTGATTTCGAACATTTTGACAGCTTTATGAGCGGCGGCCTGCTGCAATTTTTCATCGCTGAGATTTCCTTCAAGGTCACGCACGCCGTTTTTCGCGGTGCCGATCTGGTAGACAATATCGCAGCCGCCTTCAAGATGGTAGGGAGTCAAGGCGCCCTCACCGGTATTCATCCAGCAGCCTGCCTTGGCGGCCCCCATCGAGAGAGCTCGCACAGCAGGAACCGAGATGGCGCCAAAACTCATGCCCGAGATGTTATACAGGGAGCTGGTTGTATAGGGCGACCTGGTGTATCCCTCTCCAATGGTGATAGGGCCGGGATCCACAGCGTCCACGCCCAGCGTCGGAAACGGGCAGTTAACGAAGAGAATGGTTCCGGGAAGCGTCAGATCTCGGGTTGAACCGAAAGCAACGGTGTTGTCCATGTTCTTTGCGGCGCGATAGATCCAGGAGCGCTGGGCGCGATTAAAGGGCAGCTCTTCACGCTCCATGGCGAAAAAATATTGACGAAAAAACTCGCCCAGGTGCTCGAACAGGTAGCGAAATCTGCCAATGACAGGGTAGTTTCTGCGAATGGCCTGCTCGGTCTGGGTAACATCCTTGATATAGGCATAGATGGTCCATAACACGCCCAGGCCAATCACAAAAATAAACAGGGAGGAGAGAAACAGCAGCGCCTCGAATGCAATGGAGTTGGTTTCAAGCATGACTGCTACACTGACCAGTTGGAATGAATTGATGCTGACATATTAATAATGAACCTGGAGAGGGGGAAGATATTACGCGTCATTTATGGTCGATGCGCTTCGCAAGCTCAGCACATCCTATATCAGATTGTTGTGCGACAGCGCGGTGAGTTCTCTATAACCCCGTGCAATCGTAGGTTGGGCAAAGGAGGCACGACGTGCCCAACAAGCAATGCATCCGTTGGGCACGTCGCTATCGCTCCTTTGCCCAACCTACAGCTGAATATTGTGTATTCAATGCACGGAGTTATTGAGAAGTTACACAATGCGATAGGTGCTCTTTAGCTCTACTTGAATTCAACCGGGCTTTGCGGCTGGCTGTTGATCTGCAGCTTGAAGATGTCAGGGCGTGCATAATGTCCAGCGACATCCAGGCAGCGTCTGGCGGCGGCTACACGCTGGCTGTCCACTTCCGCATAGAGAATGCCTTTTTCATTACGCATGGGCCCGGCGACAATTTCACCGCCCGGGGCGATCACCACAGAGTCTCCCTGATTGATCCACTCATCAGCATCCGGGTATAACTCTGATTTGTTTGGAAAATCATCAGGGATATCGCTTCCCCTGATGATATTGCCGCTGCCGACGACCCAGCAGCACCCTTCGCGGGCAATATGGCGCAGTGTTCCGATCCAGTCATCGCCGCTGTCGTAAGTTGGTGCGATATAGATCTCGATGCCCTGTGCGTAGAGCGCGTAGCGCGCCAATGGCATGTAGTTTTCCCAGCAGAGCAGTGTGCCGACTCTACCGCAGGGAGTGTCAACGACCTTCAGCCCGGTGGCATCGCCAAAGCCCCACACCATGCGCTCAGGATTTGTCGGCATCAGTTTGCGGTGACGGTTCAGCAGTCTGCCGTCGGCGCCAATGACAACAACGGTATTGTAAAGCGTTGCCTGGCTGAATCCGGAATCTTTCTCGACCATGCCGCAAATGATGGTGACCCGGTGCTCTTTTGCGGCAGCAAGCAACGGGTTCAGCTGGTCGCTGGCAAGATTAACGGCGTTTTCCAGCAGTCGTGCATGCAGCTCTTCATTGACTCCCCAGTCGCTCCCCGGGCGAAGCCGCCATATCCAGATCGGATAGGTTGGGATGAATGCTTCCGTGAAGACGATCAGTTCAGCACCGTTGGCTGCTGCCTCCGCAATCAGCGAGACCGCTTTCTCAATGGTTTTTTTACGCTCAAGCAATACAGGTGATTCTTGCACTATGGCCAGTTTGGACATCTCATGCTTCTCCTTTATGATTCGTCCTTAGCCTAGACGTAAACCATGCTGAATGCTACCCGCGAATTTTCTGATGGGGAGTAACACCTAATTTGAACAATACAAACGAGAGTTGCCATGACTGAAAAAACCAGCTGTTGCCAGACAGGCAGTGATTGCTGTGAAATTGAAACTCCGCAGCAGGAGAAACTGGACGAACATCGCCAGAGTGTGCGCAAGGCCTATTCTGCGGTTGCACAGGCCAATGATGAGGCCGCAGCATGTGGTATCGCTTCGAGCTGCTGCGGCGTCTCTGATGACCATGCCATCAACACACTGATTTCGACTCGTCTGGGGTACACCCAGTCAGAGCTGGAGAGCACGCCGTCCGGCGCCGATATGGGGCTGGGCTGCGGCAATCCCAAAGCCATTGCTGCGTTGCAGCAGGGTGAAGTGGTCGTGGATCTCGGTTCCGGCGGCGGCTTCGACTGCTTTCTTGCCGCCCGGGAAGTCGGCAGCAGCGGCAGGGTCATCGGTGTCGATATGACGCCCGACATGATCAGCAAGGCGCGCAACAATGCCGGCAAGGGGGGCTATGCCAATGTGGAGTTTCGTCTTGGCGAGATCGAGTTTCTACCCATTGCCGATGCAAGCGCCGATGTCATCATCTCCAACTGCGTCATCAACCTCTCGCCGGACAAGGCGCAGGTCTTTCGAGACGCTTTTCGCATACTCAAGCGCGGTGGCCGTCTGGCGATCTCCGACGTGGTTGCCACGGCAGAACTTCCGCAGGAGATGCGCAAAGATGCGGATCTTATCGCCGGCTGCATGGGCAATGCCTCGCTGATTGATGAGTTGGAGCGCTACATGCGTGATGCGGGTTTCGATGATATCAGGATCCAGCCGAAGGATGCATCCCGTGACTTTATCCGTGACTGGGCGCCAGGGCGCGGTGTCGAGGATTATGTCGTCTCCGCAACCATCGAGGCCATCAAGCCATGATTCACGCTTTTTTCAACAGCGATTATGTAAGGGATGAGGCATTTATTAAAATATCATCAATCCAGCTCGTACATACTCTTAAACTTCTCCGGACTCATGCAGTAACAGTCTGATCCCTGTTCGTCATTGGAGACAATATAGTCGCCTCTCCTGTAGTGAGACTCTCCCTCTTTCGTGAGTACGCGTCCATCCTGAGTGGCTTTTTCCGCCCACACAGGCGCGCTCTTGGTGTAGATACCCGGAGTTGTCATGCGGTAACTCTTTGCAAAGGATTCGGCATCGACTGTATAGGTCTCCTCCTCGTTTTTCACCAGCCAGTCATCTTTTTTACACTGCTGCTCCGCGCCCCACTTGTGATAAGTGAAACCCTCTGTCTCCAGCTTCAACTGCACAGCAATAATGTATCTATGCGCTTTTTTTCGATATCGTTGTCTCATTAGTAATTTGTTCGCTGCTCAAAGTATTCAATATTTCTCTCAATGCATTCACTGTTTCGATCATTCTCTTGCGGTCTGTGATCTGGGATTGAGCCATCAGCGCCAAAAATTCAATGTGTTCGGTGACGGAGCTGAATTCCCTGGGGCTGCCGGCGCGTTTTTTGGCAATGGAATATGGAGAAATAATAATCTCATGCATGTGTTTTCGGGTTTTTCCCAAAACAAGACTTTTCAGCAGTTGATAGTCCGCATATTCAACCAGCTTCCAGAAATCTTTCTGATGTTCATGGCCCGTCACCGATGCAGCCAGCAATTTTACTCGCTGTTGTAATTCATGTTCGCTCTTTCCCTTGTTTTTACGCCACTCGACGATCATTTCTGCAGTTAAATAATTATACAGGGGATAGTTGTCGCCGGGGGCCGAGTCACAGGCTTTCCTATAGTACTCCTGCATGCGCCTGAGAGCGGCAATGCGTGTGTTGCCCGTGGTAATCCATGCTTTGCGCTTGTAGGCGCTGGCCAGGATACTCAAGCGTTCACTGGATTCCCCGAATTTGAGCAAATCCTTCATCATGCCGATGGATTCATTAACCAACTTCGTGGCGGCCGGTTGATCTGCTTCAGGGGAGCCATCCTGCCATTGTTTAACCGCCAATTTCGCTTGCAGGTTGACCAGTTGCTCGATGGTTTGCAGGGAAACGCTGCTTTTGGTGTCATCCAATGCTGCCTTGTAGTGATCGGTTGCCTTGCGTAGAGCGCCGAGTTCGCCATATGCGCGGCCCAGAGCCTCGTGAACATCCTTGTTCATCCAGTGATCGGGAATCCTCTTCTCCAGAGATTTCAGTTTTTTGTGAAGGCCATGAATATCTGCGCCACTGATTTTTGCGTCATTGCCAATATGATCGATCTTTGACGCCAGTTCCGTTTCACTCACAGCTTCCTCTTTGTACGAGTGACTTCCGGGCTTGCCTGCCAGCTTTAGTTGAAAATCCGGATTACCGTAGCATTGGTAGGCGCCCCAGGTGTTGGTGCCATGATGCTGGAGATAAGTTGCCTTCCTGGCGTCTCTCACTGCATCGCCAAAATGGCGGCCGTCAAGCATTAAGCTATAAAAGGTATTTGCGAAGGTCTCGGCCGCACGGTCATTGACGGCCCAGCCCGCCGCAATAACCGCCTTGACACCCATGCGAATAAATTCTGTCGCCAGGTTGGCCGCCAGCTTATGCGGGTTCTCAAACCGGGGTATTCCCTCTTCCCTGCCAAGGTGGCAGCAATTGATAAACACCAGCTCGGGTACGAAGCGAATGCTCTTGATATTGGCTGGCGTTAGGAAGCTGTTGTCGCCGATGACCATCCCCGTAACTCTTGTCGTCGCCGGAACCTTCTGACCACAAAGATCGCAGCTTTTGCTGTCACCATTGAGTTCGTAATCGTAAACTCCATGACCTGCAAAATGCATGATTCTGTATGAATCTGCATGTAAAGCGAGGATCACTCTGCGTGCATCGGTTTTGCTGTCTCTGCCAAGCACTTCGGTGACATGTTGATTTCTGGAATTCAACATGGCCCGCACCGTTGCAGCCTCGCTTTCAGCTCCCGGCAATTCAGGGAACTCATCCCTGTTTCCCAACGGGTTTCCGATAACAAGCGCCTTGTCTCCGCGAGTTACGGGGGATGCTCTGAATGTCACGGATTCAAGCTGGCGAATCATGCCGAATTCGACTGACATGGGCAGGCTTTCGGCAGTTGTCGCAGAGTGGTTTTTATTCGCCCATCGGTCTTGCAGCAACTCCCATGGGTAACGGGCGGCTTTTTCGTTGAGAATCAGGACATGGTCATTGAGATTCAGCGACTGCTCCTTTAACTGGTGAGGCACCAGCATTTCAAACAGTGTTTTGGATATATCCGGATCGTCGTAGGTTGAACGCATCGATTGCTCAATGAAGGTATCGACCTGGGCGAGATCAATCGCCTGCAGGGAGACTTCAGTGCGCGCTTTGTCGGTCAGTGTATTAAAGCGCAGAGAGTTGTCTTTATCGATATGCTGTATCTGCATACGCCGCCACCAACCGGCGGATTCATCGAAGGTGACTCTGGTTCTCGCGCCCGCTATCTTTTTGACTTTGGCGCCGGCTTTTCCCTTGCCATGAGCAAGTGTTAATGCCTTCTCAAAAAACACCTGGCCGTGAAGGCTGGCGTCCTCATCGAGTATGCACATGGCATGGGCGGCGGCATTAGCGATATCCTCCCACCTTTCGACAAATTCAATCTCTACGAATCGATAGCCCTCACAATCCATCTGTTGCAGCTGTTTGTTGGCCTTGATCAACCCACTGGTCATTGCCTGCAATGAATCTTCAATACTGATGCCGCCGGAACCTGTGCCGATTAACAGACTGCTTAATTTCAACTCCTGTGCAGAAGCGGGTAGATTGGCTTTGCCGGCATGTCTTTCACTGATTGATATCGCGTATTGGAGCGCTGCATAACAGTAAGTCTCGGCCAGGGTTCGGCGTGTCAGAGCGCCCATTTCACCGAGGCCGATAATGAGCGCGGCCTCAGGCCTGGCCGGTAACGGTTTGGGGTTTTTGATGATTTCCGCAGTGTTCAATGGCCCCGGATAAAGTCCCAGCAGCATGCGTTTGCGAAGCCGGTTATCGAACAACTGATTGACGTAGCCCTCGGCGCTCACGATCTGGTCGTCACGGTAATGACCAAGAGCGAGCGTGTTTGATGCATAACAGAGATTGCCGTGAGAGATGACGATTTTCAGTGGTGATGGCGCCACGGTTTTTTGGGTTTTGCGCTCGGCTCCGAGGATACTGTCGAACAGCATCTCTTCATCGGGGAGCATGTCGACATGCTCATCAACGGGCATAGGGAACGGTTTTTCCGTTTCACCACGTTCGACAATGGGTTCTGACGAAAGATATGGATTGCCGGTATCGCCGCTTTGCAGCAGCTCAAGAAAGCCAGAAAATGCTTTATTGTGATCCGCCAGGCTGCCGTGGCTGGTGTTTGCATACCAGCAACGGATATTTGAGGGAATGCCTGATTCCCAGGTGACCCTGCCATCCCCCTTTGCCGTCGCCATGAAAACGATCTTCTGAGCGCCTCCCTTTGAGGAGACAAGCTTGACATCCATTGGCGTTGCCGGCGCCTTGCCGGCAATGTAGAGCATACGCTCATGATTCATTTTGAATTTGCCGATCTTGTTCCAGAACGATTTTGTTTCATCCAGGCTCTGTTTCGTCGGTGTTATCCAGCCCGATCCATCGGCATCAGCAAGTTTCTTCCAGGTGCCGATCTCCATCATATCCGGGGCGCCATGTTTGAATGGCAGCAGTTGCAGAATACCCGGAAATGCAGAGAGGATTTTTAGCAACTCTTTCTGGCTATGCCTGAAGTCAACAAGGGCAAGATATTTCACCATCTTTTCCTGGCCGACGAGGGCGCGTGTAATCACATGCGATCCCTTGTGCGGTGTTCCCAGCATCAGCAACCGGCCTTTGCAGCCAACCAGCCTGTCCCATAGATCCGGGTTCAGAGCAAACGCCATACGGGCAACCAGTCCCCCCATGGAGTGCGCGATGATGTGCAGCGGTTGTTTGTGCTCTTCAGCAAGCTGAAGTTTTGTTTCAAGATCACGTGCAAAACGTCCGGCTTCTGTGCTGATTGGAAGACGCCAGTCGTAAGGGTAGGGAATGACGTCGTTCTCCTGTTGTTCGAGAAACTCGACCAGGTCTGCATAGGTACTGCTGACCAGGGATTCGGCGCTCACCCCGCTGGAGTCTATCTTCAGCCTTCTCATGCCGCCTGTCGCGATGTCCAGCATGTCCAGCCATATCCTGTTTTCGTTGACCTGAAGATGGCTGCCCATGATGCCCGGAAGCACGAACACAATGGGTTTGTCTCCCTTGACTCGAGCGGCGCGTGAGCGAAGCAGTTCCTGTTTTTGCGAGATTGGCGTAAAGCCGGCATTATCCCTCTCTGCGCGCAGCAGCCCGTCGACAAGCATCTTCGCTGTTGTGTCATTGCTGAAGTATTGAAAATGGTTGACGCCGGGGCCCTGGTCAAAAAACTTGCGTGCATGATTCTCTTTTCTGCGTGTTCCGCCGGTCATCGAGCGCGTATTCACCACAAGGTCGTGGTCCTGGCGGTAGTAAAGATCGGGAATCAGGTACTTTAATTTCCCCCACAAGGTGTCTGCTTCAACGTCACCCGAGATAACGCTCAGATCAGCGTTCACCACGGAACTGCTCAAATTCAACATGCGCACCAACGGTGATGCCGGCATTTGTGCTTCAAGGCCGGGGAGATCTTTCGGCTCGGTTCTCTGCTTCACCACTGCCAGGGTAAAGGTGCTAAAAGCGTCATAAACGCTGCTGGCTTGTAATAGCGGGATCGAGCCTATGACATTCAGGATAACTGTCAGCCAGCGGTCGAGGCGGCCGGAAGCGAGCGTGGTGCCGCGTGCAGGGCAGGCGGTGCGCACAAAACGGTGGATGCTGAATTTGCGTTCACCTTTGAATTCTCCTCTCTCTATGCGTGCGTCCAGTAACTTGCACAACTCCTTTAACTGCCCGACCTGCTTGTTGTATTCCGCTCCAGCCATGGCGTATTGTTTGATCTCCCTGTCTGAAATCGGCTCTTCATCCTTGCCAACGTCGACGCGCGCCAGCAATTCAGCGACCAGCCCCCCGCGTGAATGTGAGGCCATATGGATTTGCAACGGTTTTGTCGAATCAGACTTGTGTGCCAGTGCATGCAGCTCTTTCACCAGATCAATGGCGTTCTTTATCGGGCTCTCTGTCAGTGTTCGATGCTCGAATGCGTAAATATGCTTGCCAAAATAGTGCTGCAATCCGGCGAGGTGTTTGTTTGGGGCCGTGCTCCACAAATCACCGAAACTGCCGGATGAACTGGAGGCTGTTCCGTGAATGAATAACAGCATCGGTTTTGAACCGTCCAGTTTCTCCCCGGGAACTTCAAGCTTGAGGAGATGTTTGGCCTCTTTAGGGGGATTCAGGTTTGTTGTACAGCGGTACAAACCCGGCGGGCGGTCGAGTCCTTTTTCCACCATCTTGCCGATGCCTGTTGCTGTTTTGCTAACCGGGTCGATATCAAAAATTTTGAGTGATTTCAGAAGCCATTCCGATACGCCCCGGTTGTGATCGCCCAACTGCAGTTGCCTGGGTATTTCCAGCGTATTGGCATCTCCGCCGCGTGATTTTGATTCGGGAAAATCCAGTGCAAACTGATCGACCCGCGTCCATATAAAAATCCCATCCTCAAACTCCAGAAGCATGAGGTCGTCATCCTTGATATCGGTGAGCGTCTCCTCTGCCCCGCCATCTCTGGCTGAAGCGATGAATACCGCGTATTTCGCTTTTACCCTGATGGTGCTGTCAAGACCATCGAGCCTGATGCCCGGGTTGGGGTTTGTCTCTTCTACGCTTTGAATGTGCAGTTTTTTCATGCTCTATATATCCCGAATCAAGTAGTGCACTTGAATTGATTTGGCAGACTGTTTGCCTCATCCCTAACTGCTGATCGGCAGTCGCTTGATGATCTTTGCCCTGTCATCCAGCAGTTGCAGTTCCATGGAAAGAAACGGACCCCGCATTCTATCCCCGTTGGCATCAGCGAGATCCAGCAGCATTTTCAGCATTGCAATGGTCATTGGCCGCATTTCGTTGCGGATGCCGAACAGTGGGAATTTCCATGCGTGGGTCTCCGTGCGGTCAAACCAGTAGCCGATTATTTCAGCGCTGCGCCGCTGACAGAACTGGTAGCGTTCGATATTCCAGCCGTATGGCGCAGAGTGATAGACGGCCCACATGCCGAGAAGCGCCTCGTCGGCAAAGGCTGCGACAGCCTTGTTGCGGAAATAGAGCCATTGCTCATCACGGTTTTCTGCGGAGCCATGAAAATCCTCATAATCAAGCGATGGAGTTGTGAATTTTTGAGGTCTGTAGTCTCGAATGGCATCTCCGATACTCCCCGTATAGCGCAAACGCTTGAAGAGATGCTGCAGCCTTTTTTTGGTTTTAAAGACTTCAGGAACATCTTCCATGGCGCTGTCGATGGCGTCACAGGCAATCCTGATGGTTTCACCTCTTCTCACCGGGCGAATCCGGCGGGTTATTGCGGGTGTTGAGCTAGTATGTAAATCGAAGCCATCATCCCCCGCCCATGGCGGCGCGGGTTGCGATATGGCTTGTGGTGCAACCGGCTTGCAAAGCTGCTGCATCATCCCCGGGATTTGAGAGTCATTCCAGACTGGCGAGCCATAACTCAGCAGTTGTCTGAGCTGGGGTTCAGTCAGGCTTAAGCCAAATAGAAAACGGGAGTGAACGGCGCCCTCGATCTCCCCGACCTGTTGGAATATGCTGTCAAGCCGGGCAAAGTCGCTGTCATCAACCATCTCCAGTCTGACGACATCACTGATAAACTCCCTGATGGCATCTTCATCTACACCATCTCCCGATTTGCTGGCTGAGAAGGAGAGTGTCGCGCTGCCTGTTTGCATGGCATTGGAGAGCTGGTGAAGATTGATGATGTTGAATTGCCGTTGATCAAAGAGGCTTTTGCTCACCTCCTCATAGCTCATTTTGCCGGTAATGGTGAAATTGCCATCCGCATTTTCAACGAAGCTGGTGTCGATATCAAGGATGGAACTGCTGCCTGTTTCAAAGCCGAATAAGATGATGTCCGTGGTTTTATTCTGTGTGAATCTTGCATAACGGGCCAGGGATGCATCGACTTCCATCACGGGCTGCAGAGGATCTTTATTGCATGCGATCCTGAAGACTTCCTCAACGTCGGACAACAGCAGTTTGTGTAAATATTCGCCGGCGCGGGGAGTGTCCGGATTGAATGAGAGCCGGATTACGGCTTCTGCTGAACTGAGCTGTTTGACTTCTGAACTTGCCCTGAGACTGATGCGGCTCGTTTCAGCGGAGTTGAGATGCTCACAGAATCCGGCTACAAATTTCTGATACCTGCCAACATGTGCGCGAATCTGTTTGCTGATCGTATTGACGGTGCTGTCGCTGATCTCAGTGACTGTGTTGAGCCGCTTGCCGACATCGTTGAGCACATGCAGTGCTTCGAGCAACTCACCTCTTCCGGCCCTGTTCGACAGCTTTTGTTGCACCTGCCGCCTGAACTCTTTATCGATTGTTGAAAGCGCCTTCTGTAGAGGATATTGCAGAGCCGCAGAGAGTTTGTTGTTGACCCGCGTTGACAGCCCCAGTTCCGCCAGGCGGGCTGATACCTCTTCGAGCACCTGTTTTGTCGCAGCATGGCTCTTGTCACTCCAGAATGACGGGGTGTTTTCAATGCAGTCACGCAGGCGGCGGGATATGCGTTGTTGCGGCGTCATCCCCGGGGCAATGCCAAGTATGGCAAGCAACTCGCCATTGTCGGGAAAGCGACTAATGACCCTGTCGATCTGAGTAGTAAGCAGTCGGCGTCTGCTGCTTGGCAGCGGCAACAGATCAAGCAGTTTCACCAGCATCTTGTCGGCTCGTCCCAGATGATCCTGAATGCGTGGGTAAATTTTGTCGGCGATTCCGCTGAGATCAAATTCTGCAGCGAATGTTTCGCCTGTGATGGTTTCCTTGCTCCTGAGTTTGCGGATGCAAACCAGTAATCTGCGACTGTTATCCGGATCCAGGCTCATTGAGTAGTGAAACTGCCCCCTCTCAATCCGGGTGTAGTCAATTCCGACGCCGGCATCCAGGCTGGTGTAACTGCCTGATCTGAACTCCCGCGCTAATTTTACCTCTCCCGAGAGACGCCACTCCTGGCTTGAGATGACTTCGACAGCAACGAATCTGCTACCCGCATTAGAGAGCATGCTTATCAGGGAATTGAGACTTAAATGACGATGGCGGCTGATCAACCCAATGCCACGCATAGCCTCCTGTGCAAGGCTGCTTTCATGATGGCCAGCCAGGTAGTAGTTGATAGCATGCTGAAAACGAATGCCTGCGTCCAGTTTCAGCATCACGGCGGCACGGCTCATTCCGGCCGCAGCTTCGCCTGTGAGATCGCCGCGCAGGCCGATACGCACAATGCTGGAATCCCTGGTCTGACTGCCGGGCAGAGACGAAAATCCCTGCACGCTGACGGCAAGATCGGCAGCTCTCGTGATCAGTAAATCGATCCCGGAAATCGGCAGATCATTGCTTTTAACTCCGGGCAAAGTGAGTTTGAGTGCAACCTGGTTGTTGCCGCCCTCTTTCAGATCAGCAAGTTTGCTATTCAGGAGATTGCGTTGCTGTGGTTTGAGATCATCTGCAAATAGTCTGCAGAACAATTTCAGCAGAGATGACTGCTTCACATCAGCATCACCATAGAGTTCATGGATGACAAGCGATGCATGCTCTGTTCCCGGAGTGCCGGCGAGCATCCGGGTTGCCCTTCCGGCGGAAATAAAACCACCGATCAAAATTTCATCAAACAGCTGATTGAACGCTTCAAGTGCCAGGGACTCTCCAAGTGAATCGAATAGAGATGCCATTGCCATGAGAATCTTCCTTTAGGCCGTGATGAGTCGATGATGAAATGCCATAGAGATCCCCTTTATTCAGCGACTGCGCCAAGATAGATCCGAATCACCTTCCCCTCTTCAAACGAAAACAGCATTCCGTCATAAGGCGACCCGGCCAGCAGGGTATATGGAGGATCGGAGTTGTCGGCATCCAGTTGGTCGCCGTAGACTTTGTTGACGGTGGTGAAGGAGTTCCCGACTTTGATCCCTCTTACGGTCGCAACGCTGGAGTGTGGTCCGACGCGGATCGAAGCGATATTTGTGTTGCCATTCGCTTTTTGCGAAACCATATCGAGGAAGATGCCCAGCCGGGGATAGCGCCACTCCTGATGATAGAGTGCGTCAGATTCTGACATGCGTTGTTCACCCCTCTTCCGCGGCTCTCCGAGCAAGCCGATGACATCCTGCGCCACCATGTCGATATGCAGACCTCCAATGTTTTCAGCGTGCATCACTCCGGGCGAAGGCTGTTTATCTCCGGCAGGCGTATATAACAACGCAAAAGTGAGCGCCGTAGCAATAAAGAGAGGCAATATCCAGATGTGCTTTATTTTCATAGGCAGAGATGTTGATTCTCAGTCAGGATCTGAAGATGGCGAGATCCTGGTGTTGAAAGTAATATTGTGCGCGAGCAATGACATCCGAGCCGTAATCATCGCCGGTTGTGCCCTCGTCCATCTTTCCAATGGTCCTTACATTTTTAACCCCGCAGTTGTATGCGACTGCAGCGCCTTTCAGCACATGTTTATCTTTCCAGTCCGGGTGCTTGCGCATGATTTTTTCGAGATTGTCACTGAAGATACCGGCAGCCTGTTCGGTATGCTCAATGCTAGCCGGGTCGTTTTGTCCGGCAATATCGTGATAACGTTTGTCGACCTGCATGATGCCAAAAGCATTGTCATTATCTCCCCATCCATTACGCAATACGGCGCCACAGCGTGATTCGCGACTGGCAAGCGCGGCCAGGATTGCAGCGGGAACGCCGAACTTGCCGGCCACACTGACAAACCTGCCGGCAATTTTCCACACGGCATCAAGATCGTTCTCAGCCATTTTCCTGGATGCCCTGACCCCTTTTTTCAGGCCATCCTGGGCTGCTGTCCTGGCGGATGCTCCCCTGGTAGGCGCTTCCAGCAATGCCGTCTCCCAGCGATCTGCTGTCGGTTCACCGCCTGCGGATTTTTTCGCTGTTTTTGGTTTGCCAATATTCACAAAGTAGCCGGCTACGAAACCGATCTTGTTGTTGCGCTCGACTTTGAGCCAGTCGTCCCTGTCCCACTGATAGACGTCGCCGGTAACCTCTTCAAGCACCTTGACAATGTCGCCGGAGGAGAATGAAAACAGCTTGCGGGCGCTTCTTGATGGTTCCGCTCTGGCGTTCAAGAGTGATGTTACTGAGTTGCTGACGCGGCCTTCGGTGATAATGACATCCTCTTCAGGGAGTTCGATTTCCTGTTCCGCTCCTGCGTCAATATAGCGGGAGGCAACAAAGCCGCGAACTCCATGGCGTTCGATCTCATACCAGGAGTCACCCAGGAGTGTACAGTTGTCGCCATGAACCATCTTGAAGACTACAGATGCCTCAGTCGAAGGTTCGCTGCGGACATTGAGATTGCCTGTTAATGTATCGATAACATGAGCGTTTCTCACTCTCCTGTTCGCAGGTTGGAGAGGAGCGGGTTTATCCACTGTGGTGAGTAGCGGCGCCGTATCAAGAATTGATGTCGGATTGATGAGGTCGCTGCGGCGTTTGTATTTGTCTCCGGCCTGCGTCAGGCTTCCACTGACGGCGCCGCTGTAGATTTCGAGGTGCAGCATGGAGCTTCCCGATTTAAGCCGGCCAACCCAGGCGATGACTTGCCCCCGCGTGACGCGGGCGCCGACCCTGATGCCGGCAGGGACGATCTTCGTGATTTCGCCATAGCGGACGACCCTGCCGTCGCTGTGTTTTATTTCAAGCGCATAGGTGTTCGAATAGAAATAATAGGGTCCGCGGATGATCTTGCCGCTCTCCATGGCGAGAATTTCCGTACCCCTGGGAGCAATCAGATCGCAGCCGGCGTGCTTGCGGGTGCCGTTACTGCGACGAGAGCCAAATTTTCGTCCTCCTTCATGATAAGAGGCGTCGGGCCGCTGGCGTAGAGGAAAGATAAATTTTGCCATACATCTTTCTCCTTGAATTTTTGCAATAAGAAAATCGTCTCATTCAGTAGTAACACCTCAATAACTCCGTGCAATGACGGCATTCACACGGGGTGATTGAGAAATTACATTCAGTATAGACAAGATTCAAAGAGAGACTCTGTATTTCAGGAAAAGCTGCAAAGAGATGGTTTGTACTCTGGTGTCACCCCGATAGTTGCGTGCGGACTCCAATCCTGCACAGGCTTCATAAATGCCCGGACATCCCGGGAAGTTGCCTGCTCTGCTCCAAATTGGTGCTGCTGTATTTCTCAAACAGCTATAATGATTCAATATTGATTTTGATCTGACAAACTACCATGAGTAAACAACGCAAGGCTGTTGCACTGATCTCCGGAGGGCTGGACTCACTGCTTGCTGTGCGGGTGATGCAGGAGCAGGGCATCTATGTCGAGGGGATTAATTTCTTCACGGGTTTCTGCGTCGAAGGGCACACCCACGCCATTCGCAAGAAGGAGCGTAAAAAACCCAAGCGCAACAATGCACTCTGGTGCGCCGAGCAGTTGGGCATCAAACTGCATATCATCGATATCATCGAAGAGTACAAGCAGGTCGTGTTCAACCCAAAATATGGCTATGGCGCCAACCTGAATCCCTGCCTGGACTGCAAGATCTTCATGGTGAAGAAGGCGAAGGAGTGGATGGAGGCGCATGATTTCGACTTTATCATCACCGGTGAAGTGGTTGGCCAGCGTCCCATGTCGCAGCGCAAGGATACGATGCCGGTGGTGCAGCGGGACTCGGGAGTTACGGATCGCCTGCTGCGTCCCTTGTGCGCCAGGAATCTTCCGCAAACCCTGCCGGAACGGGAGGGCTGGATAACGCGTGATGAGTTGTATGACTTCTCCGGGCGAACCCGCAAACCGCAGATGGCGCTGGCGAAAAAATTCGGTTTCGAGGATTATGCCCAGCCCTCCGGCGGCTGCTGTTTTCTCACCGACAAGCAGTATGCTGTCAAGCTGACGGATCTGTGGCAGAGTCGCGGCGCCAGGGAGTATGAACTGGATGACATCATGCTGCTGAAAGTCGGGCGGCATATCCGTCCGGCACCGAACTACAAGCTGATCGTCGCCCGTGAAGAGGGAGAGGGCAAGTTTTTGCAGGGATACAAGCGGCAATACCCGCGACTGCGTGTAACCAGTCATGGCGGACCGCTGACGCTGATTGACGGGGAACTCTCTGCGGATGATCTGCAGCTGGCTGCGCGCATCGTGGCGCGTTACAGCCAGGGCAGGATGGAGCCCGAAGTGGAGATGGAGTTTATCGATACCAGCGGTCATGTGCAGCCGATGAAGGTCGTTCCGCTGGGGCCGATGGATGTCAAGCCGGAGTGGATGCTGTGAGCCGTCAAATCCTTGATTGTCAGCGCCTGCTGTGTCCAATGCCGGTGATCCGCGTGCAGGACAAGGCGCTGCAGATGCATCCCGGTGATGAGATTGAAGCGGTTTGCAGCGACCCCGGGGCATTGAACGATATTCCGGCCTGGAGCCGGATCAACGGCCATGAGGTGCTTGAAACCCGTACTGAAGATGATCTCTATTATGTTGTTATTCGTATTGGTGAAGGCTGATCATGCACGGCCATAGCCATGATTTTCGCACTGCAGAGACCAAGCGCGTCACTCTTGTAGGCGCAGTGCTGAATCTTGTTCTGGCTGCAGTCAAGGTGATTATCGGCGTTGTCGGCCAATCGCAGTCGTTGATTGCAGATGGTATTCACTCGCTCTCTGACCTGCTCTCCGATGGCCTGGTTCTGTTTGCCGCGACCCATGCGGCTTCAGCGCCGGATGAGGATCACCCCTATGGACATGCCCGCTTTGAAACAGCGGCTACGCTGGGGCTGGGATTTCTGCTGATTGCTGTTGCCGTTGGCATCGTGTGGGACGCAGCGGCAAGGCTGTTCTCACCGGAAGCGCTGCTGCAGCCGGAGGTGATAACGCTCTATGTCGCGGCATTTTCCATATTCAGCAAAGAGGCGCTCTACTGGTACACGGTCAAGGTTGCCGACCGCATCAACTCTCCGATGTTAAGGGCCAATGCCTGGCATCACCGTTCGGATGCGATCTCATCGATCGTGGTGCTGGTGGGCATCGCCGGAACCATGGCGGGTTTGCCCTACCTGGACGCCATAGCGGCAGTGCTGGTTGGTCTCATGGTTGCGCGCATCGGCTGGGAGCTGGGATTCGGCGCACTTCAGGAGCTGGTCGATGCCGGATTGGAGCAGCAGAAGGTGGAGCAGCTGCGCAAAGCTATTCTGGCGATCGACGACGTGCGCAACGTGCATATGCTGCGCACCCGCAGACATGGCCACCTGGCTGCGGCAGACGTGCATGTACAGGTCGATCCCTGGTTGAGCGTCAGCGAGGGGCACAGGATCTCGGTTGCCGTTGAGCAGGCCGCACGCAACGCTCTTGAGGAGCTGGTCGATGTCACTGTGCATATCGATCCGGAAGATGATGAAGTGACGCCGCCCAGCAGCATTGGTTTGCCGACGCGCAGCGAAGCGCTGGATATCCTCGAACGGGCATGGGTGACCACCGGCTGTGACGGGCGCTGGCAGCAGGTGCAGCTGCATTATCTGCAGGGGCAGATTCACGTGCATGTCTATCTCGCACTCTCCTGTCTGGAGGAGATGGGTGATGCAGAAACCATTGCCCGTCATTTTTCAGCGCCGCTGGAAGCATTGCCGGAGTTTGGCAAGTTGACTATCTATTACTCTCATGACAAATAAATCCCCTCTCCCTTCGGGAGAGGGTTAGGGTGAGGGGAATTCAACAGTAACACCTTATTCCTCCATCTCTCACCCTCCCCCGAGATGCTGGCTTTGTTTTCTTTAATTCTTTAAATTGAGGGTGGCATCGCCAAACTTTTTATTGCACAATTACTGTTTATGCGCTCATTTTTTGGGCCGCCACTGAATTGATAACCTTTCGGAGTATTAACCAGCATGTCTGTAAAAGATGTAATGAAGATGATCAAAGACGAAGAGGTCAAATTCGTCGATTTCCGTTTTACCGATACCAACGGCAAGGAGCAGCATGTCTCTGTGCCCAAGGGTG
>JAIVTC010000332.1:0-2768 GCA_048629055.1 Candidatus Bathyarchaeota archaeon | reverse complement strand
GCCGCGCATCGGCAATCGTCTGCTCAAGCTGTTCTGCATCAAAAATTTCCAGCGCCGCAGTGAGTCCCTCTTCGGCTTCACTCAGCAGCGCGGGAACCAGCTCATGCGGCTGAATGCGGGTGTCAGGATCCAGCATATCGGCAACGATGGGGTGCTCCAGCAGGCTAAAGTGGATGGTGCGCGCCAGCACCTCGTCCTCGAGCTGCTGCTGTGCAAGAGTGTCATTGCCGGCTGAGGCGCGCACGGTTTTCATGATCACCTCCAGCAGCTGTGAAATCGCCTGCTTGTTACCGCGCTGGTCATCAGCCAGGGTGCAGGCTTTCTCATAGGATTGATCGAGATTGGCCTTGAGGTCAAGAATCACCTGGCTCTCTTCATTGGGGCTGAGCGTGATGGCGCGCTGCACCAGTGTGCGCAATTCAGTGAGGTAGTTGAGCAGCTCATCGTTGTCGCGCCGCTGAACCTCGAGCAGATCTTCATCGCTGTAGTCGATGATCGGCTCGTCAAACAGGGGATTGTCGAGCTTGCGCAAAAAATGACGCTCATGACGTCCGGGAAGATTGCTGAAGGTGACTCTTGCCGACATGGTGCTTTCAATCCATGAATTGGAGGCTAGCTATGCTATCACGAAAGTTCATAGGATGTGCTGAGCTTCCTTACGCCATCCATGCGGCGCAATGCCCGTTGGTTATTGCGCCCTACAGTCTTCACATCACGTTGCCTCTGTCTGCTTCTCGCGTACTGGTTGACCTGCCTCCATGCCGTAGAGCTCGAACACATCCTGTTCGTCGTCACTCACCGGGGTCAATGCCATGTCTGTATAGTTTTTGGATTCGGGGTCGGCATCCAGGGCCTTGCGCATGCGGTGGTACTTCAACAGCAGGCGCAGCATGAACCAGTGCTTGCTGATGAACTCCCTGATATAGCGCGGGTAGAACACCAGCGGGCTCTCGACGGGCAGTCCGGGGCGCCGGTCGCGGCGGTACTTGCGGCGGATATAGCCGGATTCCAGCGGGTGCACCCCCTCCACCACGATGCTGGCATAGAACCACACTACCGAGCCAAGCACCTTGCCGGGACTGAAGCCGCTGACGATGGCGCGGCGCATCAGGGTCTCGACGTGTTCATCTGAATAGTAGAGATCCCAGGCCCTGCGATTGACATCTTCCCACTCCGCTTTGGACATGGTGTCATGCGCGGTGACAACGTGATTGAGGTCGTACTTGTTGAGATCCGGATCCATCGCAACCCCTTTCTCGAGCAGCTCCTTGTGATCCTGTGAGCCGGGCAGGGGAGTCAGGTAAAAGAACTCCAGCAGTTCGATCGGCAGCTCTCGCTTGATGATCTCAATGTCGCGCAAAATCGACTCCGGGGTGTCGCCGGGAAATCCCAGGATGTAGCCGGCGATGGTGAACACTTTGACATTTTTCCACGCCAGCAGGTTCTTGCGGTACTCGGAGATGCGGTTCTGCTTCTTGCGCGTCCCCTTGAGGCTCTCCGGGTTGATGTTCTCCAGTCCGATGAAGACCCGCTTCACCCCTGCCCGGGCGGACATCTCGATGAAGTCCTTGATGGTGTGGCACATGGTGTCCACCTGCAGCGACAGGTTGAAACTGAGGTTGTGGCGCTCGCGCAGGTCGATGAGGCGTTCGTAGATGGGCCGCCAGTTGCGGTTGCGGGCAAAGTTGTCGTCGGTGATGAAAAAGCGCTTGATGCCCTGCTCCAGGTGGTCGCGGATGATGCGCTCCACGTCGTCGGCGTTGCGGTAGCGGGACTTGCGCCCCTGCACATTGATAATGGTGCAGAAGCTGCACAGGAAGGGGCAGCCGCGGCCGGCGTCGAAACTCGCCTGGCTGCCGACGGTGTGCGTGACGGTTTCGATGGGGGCGAACGGCGTCGGCGCATTCTCCATCTCCGGCAGATCATCCATGTAGTTGTAGATGGGCTGCAGCTCCCCCCGCCAGGCATCCTGCAGCACCTTGTCGAGGCGTCCCTCTTCGGCCTCTCCGGCGAACAGCGACACACCGAGATCCAGCGCCTGCTGCAGCTCCGGGGTCAGCTCCGGCAGCATCGCCAGCACACCGCTGACGTGAAAGCCGCCGATGGCAACCTGGATATCCCGTTCGCGGAATTTGCGCGCCAGGTCCAGGGCGTGCGGATACTGGTTCGATTGTACCCCGACCAGGGCGATCAATCCCCTGCCGCCATCCTTCTTGATCATACGCGCCAGCTTGTCGATACGCACCCGGATGTTGGTCTCGTCCATGGCATGCAGCTTGATCTCGACATCTTCACCAAGCACCTGCCTCTCCACGCAGTCGGTTGCAAGGCCCTGCAGCGTGGCCAGGGTGTTGGACGGCATGCCCGAGCGCCACCACTGGATGACGTAGCCGTCATCGTCGTAGTGGGAGGGTTTGATCATCACCAGGTGAAATGTTTTCATGCGTATCGCCAGTCTATTCAGTGAGTTTGAGAGCGCCAGATTGGCATTTCCGCAGTAGGTTCTTTTATTCCTGGACAGCCTACTAGGCGCAGATTTTACCATGACGGGAGCTGTGTATTACCCGCAGGCTGTGATGGAAACTGACCGCCTTCTCTCACGGTGCGGAATCCACTGATGCGGACAATGTGCCGCTCTGCGTCTACGCCGGGTATGGATACCGGCTGGACATCGATGTTGAGATCCTGGCCGGCAATCTCCTTTAGCTCCTGATGTGGATACTGCCCCTTCATGGCAATGATTTCACTTTGGGGTGTTAGCAGATGCC
>JAIVTC010000331.1:0-4914 GCA_048629055.1 Candidatus Bathyarchaeota archaeon | reverse complement strand
CACGGCTCTGACAGCCAGATACTCAAGATGCCAATGGTGGAAGCCGACGGCAAACTCTCATACCCCGATGAGATCAAGCTGGAGATGTTCTCACATGCGTGGCAGAGTTTTTCCAGCGAGTGGCAAGCGCTGGTGTTCTTCTATCTCTGCATGGAGAACCAACGCCTGTGGGAACCTGTATTTGGAGAGAGTTATGCATCAAACGATGCCTTCGAGCAGGCGATGAAGTCGAGTTATATGCAGAAGATTGAAATAACCACAAAAGAGAGAACCACGAAAGTCACGAAAAACACGAAATAAAGAAAAATACCAGTTCTCAATAACCCCGGTCATTTCGCGGCCAGATGGCCGTTCCCACAACAATTGCTGGCTAAAGACGTAGGAGTGGGCCTTCCGACCGCCATGGATGGCGGAAGTGCCGGCAACGCAGGAGCATTTACCGGCTGATCACGATTGACAACTGCTGTCACTCTATCAGCTCACATAGATTCCGGCTAAAAGCATGCCGGAATGACAGGTTTTGCAAGAGGCTCTGGTTTATCCCTTTTCGTGTTTTTCGTGAATTTCGTGGTAAAAATTGCTTTGTCTTATTTGGAGAGAAGACCCCTAGCTGAATCTTGCTGCTGCGGGGGTTTTAATCCCAGATAGCGCCACGCTGCATTTGTCGCCATGCGTCCACGTGGCGAGCGCATCAGGAAACCCTGCTGAATCAGGTAGGGCTCGAGCACATCCTCGATGGTGCCGCGCTCTTCGCCGATCGCCGCAGCAAGAGAGTCGACACCGACGGGGCCGCCCTCAAATTTCTCGATAATGGCTGACAACAGGCGTCTGTCCATGTGGTCAAAACCATTCTTATCGACATTCAACATCTCCAACGCCAGATCGGCTATTTCGGCATCGATCCTGCCATCGGCCTTGACATCCGCATAGTCACGCACCCGCCGCAGCAGGCGGTTGGCGATGCGTGGGGTTCCGCGTGAGCGCCGGGCAATCTCGTGTGCACCAGGCTTGTCCAGACTCAGGTTAAGGATCCCTGCGGAGCGTCGCACGATATGCGTCAGATCCTCTGTCGAGTAGAACTCCAGCCGCTGCACAATGCCGAAACGGTCACGCAGCGGTGAAGTGAGCAACCCTGCCCTGGTGGTTGCTCCCACCAGCGTGAATGGCGGCAGATCAAGCTTGATGGAACGCGCTGCGGGGCCTTCACCAATCATGATATCGATCTGGTAATCCTCCATTGCCGGGTAGAGCACCTCTTCGACCACCGGACTGAGTCGGTGAATCTCATCGATAAACAACACATCATGGGGCTCGAGGTTGGTCAGCAGCGCCGCCAGATCCCCCGCTTTCTCCAGTACCGGTCCTGAAGTCTGGCGCAGACTCGCCTGCATCTCGTTGGCAATGATATGCGCCAGCGTGGTTTTACCCAGACCGGGAGGGCCAAAGATCAGCACATGATCCAGCGCCTCGGAGCGTCCACTGGCGGCCTGGATAAAAATATCCATCTGCTCGCGCACCACCGGCTGGCCAACGTAATCCTGTAGCTTTTTGGGGCGAATGGCGCGATCGATCAACGCCTCTTCACCACCCTCCTGAGGGCTGATCAGTCGTTCAATTTCTGACATGTTCAGATAGTATCCTGGTCAATCTTGAGAACCTTTTTATATAAACCACAGATTAAGGTGACTTCTCAATAACTCCGTTCATTGTTCGAGACGGTGTAGGATGCTGCTGAGGAACGAAGCGCATCGATCGCGGGTTTACTCGACAGATGCGCTTCGCAAGCTCAGCAGCATCCTACATATTGTTGCTTATCACGGTTTTATTGAGATGTTGCGGATTAAGACTATAAAAATATCTGTGTGTATCTGTGTGCATCCGTGGTAAAAAAATTTATTTCCGGATCAATGACTGCAGGGCGGCGCGAATCAGCTCTTCACTGCTGAGCCCTTCGGCTTCGACGGACTTGACCAGGCGGTTCGCCTCAACAGGCCTGTAACCCAGCGCGACCAGCGCACTGATCGCCTCGCTCGATGGAGACTCCTGAACAGCAGGTGATGCTGCTGTTGCCGATGAAGCCGGCACTGACCCTATCACCACCAGTTTGTCTTTCATCTCGATAATCAAGCGCTGCGCCGTCTTCTTGCCAACTCCCGGAATGCGCACCAGCGCGGTGACATCCTCATTTTGAATACAGAGAGAAAACTCGCCCGCATTCATGCCGGAGAGAATCGCCAACGCCATTTTCCCGCCGACCCCGCTGATCTTCAGCAAGGTGCGGAACAGCAGGCGCTCCTGCTCCTGAAAGAACGCATACAGCACATGCGCATCATCCCTGATCATCAGATGCGTAAAAAGGATGATGTGCTCACCGACGCCAGGCAGTTCGTAGAAAGTGGACATCGGCGCTTCAATCTCATAGCCGACGCCATTCACATCCAGCATCAGAAACGGCGGCTGTTTGAGCACGATTTCACCACGCAGACGGCCAATCACCAGCCGACTCCACGCTGCAGACGCCGTGTCGTCTCTGCCATATGTGCATGACACAGCGCTACAGCAAGGGCATCACCCTGATCTTCGCTAAGCGGCTGGTTGATACTAAGCATCACTCTGACCATATGTCCTACCTGACCCTTTTCAGCAGTTCCAGTTCCGACCACCGCCTGTTTGACCAGGCGCGGTGTATATTCAGCAACAGATAATTTGGCGACAACCAGCGCACTGATTGCAGCTCCCCTCGCCTGCCCCAGCTTCAACGCCGAATTGGGATTTCGCGCCATAAAAACCTGCTCGACAGCAGCTTCCAGCGGATGGTATTCAGCGATGATCTCTTCGATTCCCTGATAGATGATTCCCAGGCGCTGGCAGAACTCCTCCTTGCCGGTGCGGATACGGCCGCTGACAACATGCTGACTGTTGCGTCCGTCAGAATCGATAATGCCGTAGCCGGTATATCTTGAACCCGGATCGATGCCGATGATGCGTCGCATCGTAACGATTATTCCAGCGAGTCCAGAACTTCTTGCGGGATATCCGCATTGCTGTAGACCTCCTGGACATCATCCAGATCTTCCAGCAGATCGATCATTTTCAGCATGCTCTCAGCCTCTTTGGCATTCAGGGTTGCCTCTGTTGAAGCAGTGAATGTAACCTCTGCATGCACGGCTTCCAGGTCATCCCCGAGCAATGCATCACGCACCGCTTCAAAATCTTCAGGCGTGGTCATGACATCGACCGAACCGTCATCATTGGAGATCACATCTTCGGCACCGGCATCCAGCGCCGCCTCCATGATGGCATCTTCATCGGCACCGGCATCGAAACTGATGACACCCTGCTTGCTGAAGAGATAGGCAACCGATCCCGCGGTGCCCAGATTGCCGCCATACTTGGTAAAGGCATGGCGCACCTCGGCGGCGGTGCGGTTGCGATTGTCGGTCATGCAGTCAGCGATTACAGCCGCTCCGCCCGGGCCATATCCCTCATAGCGAATCTCTTCATAGTTGCCGTCCTCATCGCCGCCGGCACCCTTCTTCACCGCCCGGTCGATAGTATCCTTCGGCATGTTGGTTCCTTTTGCCTTGTCGATGGCAAGGCGCAGACGCGGATTGCTGTCGATGTCACCGCCGCCGGCGCGCGCCGCGACTGTGATCTCGCGGATCACCTTGGTCCAGATTTTGCCGCGCTTCTTGTCGTTCGCCGCTTTCTTGTGCTTGATGTTGGCCCATTTACTGTGTCCAGCCATTTACCACCTCTTTTCTAATTATAGGGATGTTCGAATTCTATCACTCCGAAGGAGGGAAAACATAGGACTCAGGACTGAGGACTCAGTCGTATGTTTTCCCAGTCCTCAGTCCTGAGTCCTTGTTTTCATGTAATGAACCCGGTTTTTTTGAGCAGTGCTTCGTCGATCTCGACTTTTTCAGCGGGGATTGCCGCCTTGTCGCCCAGCACCAGGCGTTCGAGATACCTTGCAATCAGGTCCACCTCCAGATTGACCTCAGAGCCTGCCTGGTAGTTTCCCATAATGGTCTCTTTGAGCGTATGCGGCACGATATTGAGTTCAAATCTGGCGCCATCGACAGCATTGACCGTCAGGCTGGTTCCATCGATGCAGATCGACCCTTTGTGGGCAATATAGCGTGCCAGCACGGCAGGAGCCTCGATCACAAAACGCACCGAACGGCCGTCATCACTACGGCTGATTACCGTACCGACTCCGTCGACATGACCACTGACCAGGTGTCCGCCCAGGCGATCCGCCAGTGTCAACGCTTTTTCCAGGTTGACGGGGCTGCCGATTTTCAATCCTCCGAGCGAGGTCAGCAGAAGAGTCTCATTGGAGATATCGGCAGAGAAACCTTTATCTGTAAGCTCTATCACAGTCAGGCAGACGCCATTGACTGCGATGCTATCGCCCAGAAAGACATCGCTGAGATCCAGCTTGTCAGCGTTGATCTGCAGACGCATGTCACCGCTTCGCGGCTGCATCTCAGCGATGCTTCCCAGTGCCTGGATAATTCCTGTAAACATATCAATCTCTCTCGGGAACGAGTATTAATCTAAAATCGGGGCCAATCTGGCGAACATCTTTGATGCCCAACGGGATGCGCTGCGCCATCTGCTCAAGTCCCGGCAGGTTGAACAAGCCGCGTGCGCTGTTGCCCATCAGGTGCGGCGCCATGTAGATAACCAGTTCATCGATGATGCCCGCCTGCAGCGCAGCTCCTGCAAGCGTCGGGCCAGCCTCGATCAGCAGCTCATTGATCTCCCGCCGCGCCAGCTGCTCACACAACAGTGGCAGTGAAATCTGCGACTCATCAGAATGCATCAAAATCTCTGCGCCCGCCTGCTGCAGCGCATCACGGCGTTGTGCATCTTTACTCGTGGTGACAATCAGCGTGGCATTCA
>JAIVTC010000330.1:0-8350 GCA_048629055.1 Candidatus Bathyarchaeota archaeon | reverse complement strand
GCCAGGCTGACGAACTTGCCGATGCCATGATCAAATCCCTGCCAATCCTTCC
Source organism: Candidatus Bathyarchaeota archaeon (assembly GCA_048629055.1). GTDB lineage: Bacteria > Pseudomonadota > Gammaproteobacteria > Chromatiales > Chromatiaceae > Sva-25. Next base: position 8,298 of record JAIVTC010000330.1, on the reverse strand, counting down.
ATTGACCAAGCTGTTTGACGACAATGGGTTTGATTTCATAGTCGGTAAGATCATTTTCATACTCTTTTTTCACAGCTTCGAAAATTGTCGATACCAGCAGCAGGAAATTTTCAGCGACCTCCTTCCCGCCAGAGTGTCCATGACCTGGTACGTAGTGCTTGCTGTTGATCTCCATCGCCTTGTTCAGGGCGGTCATCAAGCCTTTGAGACTCCCTCCATCGATGCGCCCGAGGCGGGCATTCATGGCATTGTCACCGAGAAACAGGACATCCTCCTCAACCACGTGCACCATGATGTCACTGGTGGTATGCGCTTTGGCGGTGTGATGGATGGCAAAGGTTTTCCCGCCAATGCTGATGCTGTCGCCATCATTGATGGGGATGTCTGCTGCAACCACTATGGTTCCACGGGTTGCCCCTTCGGTCAAACGCAGCATCAGATCGATCCAGACATCTCCTTCGCCCGCCTCCACGCCGCTGATCAGGTTTGGATGCGCATAGAGTTTCGTATCCGGCCAGGCCTCTCTAATCGCCTGGTTTCCCAGCCAGTGATCGCCATGAATATGTGACGAGAATACAGCAACCACAGGCTGGTCGGTGACCTCCCTGATTTTTTGAATTACCATCTCGCCGCTCTGCACACTGCTGCCGGGATCGATAACCACAACCCCTGCATCAGTCAGCACAAATGCGGGATTATTCATAAACCCCTGATTTTCCACATTGGGATCAGCGACCGGGCCATGAATGACATAGACAGCATCGGTGATCCTGTCAGCCTGGTACTTCGCGGCCAGCGGAGGCCCCTTTTTCGTAACTTCAGCCGAGACAGATAACGGCAAGATGATGAGAACAGAGAAAATGACGACGAGTTGTTTCAACATGAGATTTTTTCCTGGTGATTGATACTGATCTAGTGGCAATCAGTTGCACTATCTTAAGATAGTACAACCTCAGAAACATGTCGCAATCAGGGAATACCCCTATAGTTACACATAGATTCGCCTATACCCGTGAACAACATAATGATTTATATTTTCTGCCTCTAATCTTGCATTTAATTAAGTATATGCTAATATACCTAAATGGCTATAGCTTGATCAATATCAATCCATTTTATTTGCATCCCACAGGGGAATACTATGACAGACGTTGAATGCAACAAGGAGTTTCTGGCTTTCGAAGAGTGCAGCTTGTGTCCCACACGTGAAATTGCACTGTTTGCCAATGTCAAACCGGAAGATCTTCTGCAGATGCACTCACCCATCCAGTACGAGGTGATCGAAAAAGGAAGCAAGCTGTATGAGATCGATGAGGAGGCAGGCTATATCTACACCCTGCATGATGGCGTTGTGAAACTGGTGCAATATTTGCCGACCGGTGAACAACGCATCGTCAGACTCCTGAGAAAAGGCGATCTGGCCGGGATAGAGGCAGTCACCTCAGCTGAATACCAGCATGACGCCATTGCGATGACAAAAGTCAGCGTGTGCAAAATCCCCGCTGATATCGTACTGAACCTCTCTCAGAAGAGTCCGGAACTCCATACAAATCTGTTGAATAAATGGCAGCATGCACTGACGACTTCCGACACCTGGCTGACCAGACTCGCGACCGGGCCTTCCCGCTATCGCGTCGTACGGCTGTTGATCTGGCTCTCAGAAAACTGCCCCCATGAAGAGTTTTACATGCCGGGCAGGGAAGATATTGGGAACATGCTCTCACTGACCACAGAAACAGTCAGCCGCACGATTGCCGGACTGCGCCGCGATGGTGACATTGAATTGCTTGGCTCCGACCGCGCCAGGACAGATGTCGAAAAATTGAAAAAAATCGTCAAGGAGCCTGCTGCATGACGCACTTCCCTGTTGATCCCGATTCAGGCATCCAGCAGGAGAGTTTCGCAGTCATTCAAAACCCGCGAAAAAACCGCAAGCGTTTTCCTGAAGGTTGCGTTACCACTGTTGCCGATGAAGAGGAGGCGCTGTCACGCACCGGGGGAGTGGATAAATTAGGCGCGGCTTTGGTCTATGGGCCGTCAGTTTCATCAGAAGGTTTGCGCGTCTATTACCTTGTTCGCTGGCTTTAACCCGCAAACGTAAAATGCCACAAATCTTCTGATTTGTGGCATTTTTGCAGCCTCCGTGGCAGAAGTGGAGCGCATCCCACCATTTTCGGGTGCAATGCGCTTTGCTTATTGACACCCTACGGATCTATCGACGGAAAAGAACAGTTATTAGTTTTTCCTGCGAACGTAGATCGCCTGGGCGTTCACCGTCTTGGTATGAGCCGGAACAGGAATGTAACGACCGTCACGGTAAACATCAACGGTTTCTGATGGTCCCTTACCGGTATAGCCGAGGATCAGCACACCATTGGCGCCCATAGCCGCAGCCTGACGACTGGTCTCCCGGACAAAGTAATCCTGGCGTTCCTGTACTGTCATATTTGGCTTGCTGGTAGCTGTAACATTCCCTTTTACAATATAGTCACCGGGTGTATTCGTATAGAATTTGACTTCCTCCGGCTTGATAACCTCAGGCTCGGCAACTTGTCGGGTCTGGCAGCCTGCAACAAGAAGAACCAGCAGGAATATGGAGATAGATTTATAAAGTGAAACTCTCATCGATGGCTCTCGATCTGGTCCGGGGGATAATAAATCGTATTAAGTCGTTGTCCAAAAATATTGGTCGGGGTGAGAAGATTCGAACTTCCGACCACCGCAACCCCATTGCGGTGCGCTACCAGGCTGCGCTACACCCCGAAAATAGAGACGGCATCCTACGTTGAGGATGCCGCGGTGTCAATAACAACTTTTTTACCACGGAACACACGGACTACACGGAAAAAGAATTCATAAGAACCAGAAGGACAAGAGTTGATCGGCGAGTACCGATCGCTCCTGACCTCCTGGCTTTCCTTTACCGGGTGTTGCGTGGTTGCCGTTCTCTAACGTTTGAGAATATGATGGATCTCTTCCAGCTCCACACGCAGCTGGTGAATCAGCTGCAGGCTCTCATGGTGGTCCTGTTTTGCAGCATCTCCCGAGAGTTGCTGTCTGGCGCCGCCGATGGTAAAACCCTGCTCATACAGCAGGCTGCGGATCTGGCGAATCATCATCACGTCATGGCGTTGATAATAACGTCGATTGCCCCTGCGTTTGACCGGTTTGAGTTGTGGAAACTCCTGCTCCCAGTAGCGCAGCACATGGGGTTTAACCACGCACAATTCACTCACTTCACCAATCGTAAAATAACGTTTTCCCGGAATGGGAGGTAATTCAATGTGTGCTTCACTCGCGTCCAGCATAGCCTTCTACCCTCGCTTTTAGTTTTTGTCCAGGCCGGAAAGTGACGACTCGTCTTGGTGAGATGGGTATCTCCTCTCCAGTCTTCGGATTACGTCCGGGGCGCTGCTTCTTTTCGCGCAAATCGAAATTTCCGTAGCCTGACAGCTTGACCTGCTGTCCCTGCTCCAGCGAGCGTTTGATCTCCTCGTAGAAGAGTTCGACCAGCTCTTTTGCTTCGCGTTTATTAAGACCTACTTCATCGAATAGAGACTCTGCCAAATTTGCTTTGGTTAGCGTCATTTATGACTCCCGCAGTGTTGCGCCCAGATTTGTCTCAAGTGCGGTAAGCACCTGTTGCGAGGCTTTTTGCACCTCGTCGTCATCTAGTGTCCGTGATTTATCCTGTAAAATCAAGCTCAAAGCCAAACTTTTTCTGTCTGATTCGACATTTTCCCCAGTATAAACATCAAAAAGGCGAATATCCTGCACAATTTCAGAGGCAGACTGACGAATTACCTGCTCTACCCGTGCAAAAGAGGTGTCCCGATTCACGACAATAGCGAAATCGCGGCGAATCCGGGGGAATTTAGACAATGGGGTGAAAACTGGTATTGATCCAGGCTCCAATTCGCTCAAAACAATCTCAAAAATATAGGCTTTTCCTTTGATCCCAAAAGACTTTTCAAGTTTTGGATGGAGTAACCCCAGCCAGCCTACAGTGCTGCCGTCACGCTCGATACGCGCCGCCTGCCCCGGATGCAGCACCGGATGTTCTGCTGCAGCGAAACTGAAGGCGTCACAAGATCCTGTCAGAGAGAGAATCGATTCGACATCCCCCTTGAGATCGAAAAAATCGACGGCTTCCGCTCTCTCTCCCCACTGCTCGGCTGCGCGGGTGCCAATTAGCAGCCCAGATAGGCATTTTTCTTGTTTAATTTCAGTATCTTGAATATTAAACCTCAATCCAGTCTCAAGTATACGAATACGTTCCTGCTGGCGCGCCTGATTATTCCGTGCCGTCTCCAGCAATCCACCCCAGAGTGACGGGCGCATGACCGACATATCTGCTGAGATCGGATTGGCCAGCGTGATCTGCCTGCCATGCGGATCGAGATGCCTGGCTGCATCCGGTGAGATGAAGCTGTAGGTGATTACCTCCTGATACTCTCTGGCATTCAGCAAATTTGTGGCGCGCTCAAGACTGAAACCTGCCTCCGGCGGCAGGTGCATGGTCAGGGAGAGATGGCCGTGCGTCTGCGGAATGTTGTCATAACCATAGATGCGCCCGACCTCCTCGATCAGATCAGCCTCGATCGAAACATCAAAACGCCAGCTTGGCGGCGTTACCATCCAGCCGTCCTCGCATGGATCAAGCGACATACCAAGACGCAGCAGAGATGAAGAGATGACCTCATCATCGATGGCGACGCCCAGCAGACGCTCGATACGCGAACGGCGAAGATGGATCACTTCACGTTCTGCAGAGAAATTTTCAGCTTGGGTCTCAATGATCGCTCCGGCAGAGCCGCCGGCAATCTCAAGCAGCAATGTCGTGGCGCGTTCTATTGCCCTGCGCTGCAAAGCCGGATCAACGCCGCGCTCAAAGCGGTGCGACGAGTCGGTGTGCAGACCATAGGAACGCGCCTTGCCGCTGATTGCCAGCGGTTCAAAGAAGGCGCTTTCCAGCAATACATGCTGCGTCGTTTGCGTCACGCCGGTGGCTGCGCCGCCCATGATGCCCGCCATAGCCAGCGCTTTGTTATCATCGGCAATCACCAGCGTCTCCCCGTTCAGGGTCGCTTCGCCACCATCGAGCAGTTCAAGCTTCTCGCCCGCGTTTGCCATGCGCACGTTGATGCCGCCGCTGAGTTTGTCGAGATCAAAACCATGCATCGGCTGACCCAACTCCAGCAACACATAGTTGCTAATATCGACAACCACGCCGAGAGAGCGCATCCCGCCCCGGCGCAGGCGCTCCTGCATCCACAATGGTGTTTCAGCGGCGGGATCTATCTCTTTGACGATACGGCACAGATAGCTGGGGCAGGCTTGCGGTGCGCTCAGTGTCACCTCGATGCTGCTGTCACTCGTTACGGGAGCATCAGCAACAGTGGTTTCATGCAGATCACAACCGAAAATTGCCGAGACATCACGCGCAACCCCCATCAGACTCAGGCAGTCCCCACGATCCGGGGTCAGATCGACTTCGATGCAGGCATCATCGAGATCCAGATAGCGCCGAAAATTCTCTCCGATGGGTGCGTCCTGCGGTAGCGGCATGATGCCTTGCGAAGAGTCGGCCAGTCCCAGCTCCGAGGCCGAACAGATCATTCCCAGCGACTCTACGCCACGTAGTTTTGCACGGGTGATCTTGAAATCACCCGGCAGGCTGGCGCCGACTGTCGCCACCGGAACCCGCATGCCGGCAGCCACATTTTTTGCGCCGCACACGATCTGCAGAGTCTCGTCTGCACCGGTATTGACACGCGTCACATTGAGTTTATCGGCATCAGGATGCGGATCGACACTGATCACTTCGCCAACCACGACGCCGCTAAACAGCGGCGCTGCAGGTTCGACACTCTCGACCTCGAGTCCTGCCATGCTGAGACGATGTGACAAGGCTTCCGTCTCGACGTCCGGATTGACCCACTCTCTTAACCAGGATTCACTGAATCGCATCTATTTATTCCAGTTTGCTGTTTGTTGTTATCTGTTGAGAAAAAACTATTTACCACGAAAGTCACGAAAAACACGAAAAATAATGAAAACCCGCTCAGTCTCTATTTCCTCGTTCCCACGCTCCCGCGTGGTAATGCATACCTTGCTCTCTCTTGACCACTTACACGAGTCTTTATACCCTGGTATGGGTTACCATAGAGGATTGTGGGAACCAGTATACGTGGATACCGGCATTCGCCAGCATGACGGTTTTATCAATTTTCGTGCTTTTCGTGACTTTCGTGGTTGAAAAAATCTGTTTTCTAAATTCATGGCGCCATGCGCAGGCTTATTGCACCCTGTCATCTCGAACGAATGTGAGAGATCTTGATTCTCCAACAAAAGATTTCTCCCTTTGGTCGAAATGACAAATGAACAGATTTTCATCTGTGTTTATCTGTGTGCATCTGTGGTTAATTGTCCTGACGTCACGCAAACTGCTTCAGAAAGCGCAGATCATTGTCAAAAAAGAGTCGCAGATCATTGACGCCATAGCGCAGCATGGTGAGGCGCTCCACGCCCATGCCGAATGCATAGCCGGTAAACTCCTCATTGTCGATGCCGACGTGGCGAAACACTTCCGGGTGGATCATGCCGCAGCCAAGCACCTCCAGCCAGCCGGTATGGCTGCATACCCGACACCCCTCGCCTTCACAGATGACGCACTCGATATCCGCCTCTGCCGAGGGTTCCGTAAACGGGAAGTAGGAGGGACGAAACCGCACCTTCAGCTGCTTCTCGAAAAAGGCCTCCAGAAAGTCGTGCAGAATCCCCTTGAGGTCACCGAATGTGACGTTTTCATCGACCATAAAACCCTCAACCTGATGAAACATCGGCGTATGGGTGATATCGGAATCACAACGATAGACACGCCCCGGTGCAATCACACGCAGCGGCGGCCCGCTTTTCTCCATGGTGCGGATCTGCACCGGCGAGGTATGCGTACGCAGCAGCATGTGTTCGTCGAAATAGAAGGTGTCGTGCATGGCGCGCGCCGGATGATGCGCCGGAATGTTCAGGGCTTCGAAATTATGGTAGTCATCCTCGATCTCGGGCCCCTCCACCACTTCAAAACCAGCGCTGCGAAACAGCGTCTCGATGCGCTGCAGTGTTCGCGTGACAGGATGCTGGCCTCCGGTACCGAGACCACGCCCGGGCAGGGTGACATCGATGCGCTCCTCTTCCAGACGCCGCTTGAGCGCCTCGGTTTCAAGTACTTCCTTGCGCTGCATGATGTGTTGCTGCAGCATCTTTTTCGCCTTGTTGATCGCCTGCCCCGCCTGCGGGCGCTCCTCTTTGGGCAGTCTTCCGAGCTGCTTCAACTGTTCGGTAAATACCCCGCTCTTGCCGAGATACTCGACCCGCACAAGGTCCAGCTCAGCGAGCGTCGCTGCAGAGGAGATTTTTAGCTGCGCCTGCTGAAGCGTGTGTTCAAGTTGCTGTGGCATCAGATTTACCAGTTATAAACATGAAAAAGGGAGAAAGCCAAGCGGCCTTCTCCCTTCCAGTGACTCTATGTCGCCACACAACGCCGCAGCTTAGGCGTTGTCCATAAATAATTTACCGATATCGCGCAGCAATGTTGTACGTCTTCAAGGCGCAGCAAGGGGCGCATAGCAGCGTTATGTAACTCTTGCTGGAACGCAGAAGAGGGACAACAGGGCAAGCAGGATCGGGACGTTATTTTTGGACAACGACTAAGCAGCTGTCCCACACGTACCGCAGTCCCTGCAGTTGCTGATCAATCATCGAAATCCAGCGGCAGATAGAAAAACACGAAGCGCCCTTTTTCAATGTCAATCTTCAGTTTGGCGCCATGATAGAGGCCGTAGTCGACATAGCCGGGGATTGCAGAATCGGCATGACACTCGCTGGAGTGCTGGGGAGATTCAAAATCCCTGTCGCGGTCATACCAGGAGAGCAGCATATAGTCGCCCAGGCGCTTCTCTGCCTCTTCGTTGGCAAGCCGCATCGCCTGTAGATAATCAGCCAACTGCGTCTCTGCCTGGAGACAGACAATATCGACGCCGGTGTAGTCGGGTTCGGTTGGAATGTTGCAAACAGATGCCAAGATGGACTCCGTTTTAGGTTTTAAGTTTTAGGTTTTAAGTCAACCCACCTAAAACTTAAAACCTAAAACTTAAAACCTCTCCAGAAATGCTTCGACATATTGAATAAATTTTTCGGGCTGCTCCGCATAGACCCAGTGGCCGGCATTTTCGACTTCAACAAAATCAGCGTTGGGAAAGAGTCTGACAGCCGCCTGCCGCCCGCGTTGATCAACATAGT
>JAIVTC010000329.1:0-20379 GCA_048629055.1 Candidatus Bathyarchaeota archaeon | reverse complement strand
ACGAGCTGCTGGAGCTGGTGGAGATGGAGATCCGCGAGTTGCTGGACGACTATGAATTCCCCGGTGACGACACCCCGATCATCATCGGCTCGGCGTTGAAAGCGCTGGAAGGCGATGAATCAGAGATCGGCGTGCCCTCCATCGTCAAGCTGGTGGACGCGCTGGACAGCTATATTCCCGAGCCTGAGCGCGCCATCGATCAGCCTTTCCTGATGCCGATCGAGGATGTCTTCTCGATCTCCGGACGCGGCACGGTTGTCACGGGCCGTATCGAGCGCGGTGTCGTCAAGGTGGGTGAAGAGATCGAGATCGTCGGTGTCAAGGAGACCACCACGACGACCTGCACCGGTGTCGAGATGTTCCGCAAGCTGCTGGACGAAGGTCGCGCAGGCGACAACGTCGGCGTGCTGCTGCGCGGCACCAAGCGTGATGAAGTGGAGCGCGGCCAGGTGCTGGCGAAGCCGGGCAGCATCACCCCGCACACCGTGTTCGAGTGTGAAGTCTATGTACTGAGCAAGGATGAAGGCGGTCGTCACACACCGTTCTTCAACAACTATCGTCCGCAGTTCTATTTCCGCACCACGGATATCACAGGAGCCTGTGAATTGCCGCAAGGGGTGGAGATGGTCATGCCGGGCGATAACGTCAAAATGACAGTAACCATGATCAACCCGATTGCGATGGAAGAGGGACTGCGTTTCGCGATTCGTGAAGGCGGCCGTACCGTCGGCGCCGGTGTTGTTTCCAAAATTATAGAGTAATAGTCATGTCAACAGGTCAGAGAATCCGCATTCGCTTGAAGTCGTTTGATCATCGTCTGATTGATCAGTCAGCGCGCGAAATCGTGGAAACAGCAAAACGCACCGGCTCGGTCGTCAGAGGTCCTATTCCACTGCCGACTAAAAAAGAGCGTTATACGATTCTGATCTCACCGCATGTGAATAAAGATGCGCGTGATCAGTATGAAATTCGCACCCACAAGCGTCTGCTGGAGATCATTGAGCCAAGCGACAAGACCGTGGATTCTTTGATGAAGCTGGATCTGGCCGCGGGCGTCGATGTCCAGATCAAGCTGAACTAGGGAGAGAGATCATGACAATGGGTATCGTAGGACGTAAAGCAGGCATGAGCCGCATCTTCACAGAAGATGGCGTCTCTATACCGGTCACCGTGATCGAGGCAACTCCCAATCGTGTTGCGCAGGTGCGCACAGCAGAGGTTGACGGATATGCTGCGATTCAGGTTGCAGCTGGAAGCCGCAAGGCATCACGTGTCAATAAGCCTTCGGCAGGCCATCTTGCGAAAGCGGGTGTTGAAGCTGGAAGCAGTCTGTGTGAATTCCGTCTCGATGAGCACGAAGGTGAGATTCCTGAAGTGGGCAGTGAAATCACGGTCGCTCTATTTGAAGAGGGGCAGATCGTTGACGTTCAGGGAACCAGCAAGGGTGCCGGTTTTGCCGGTGTCGTCAAACGCCATCATTTTGCAATGCAGCGTGCGACTCACGGCAACTCCCTCTCTCATCGCGCTCCGGGATCGATCGGCCAGTGCCAGACTCCAGGTCGGGTCTTCAAGGGAAAGAAGATGGCTGGTCACATGGGTAATGTGAAGCGCACAGTACAGAATCTTGAGATTGTGCGTGTTGATACAGAGAGAAACCTGCTTCTGGTAAAGGGCGCTGTTCCAGGTTCCAAAGGGGGTGATGTGATTATCACGCCTGCGGTTAAAATGAAACGTAAGGGTTGATGATGATGAACCTGACACTACAAAACGGCAGTTCAATTGATGTTTCGGAACAGGTGTTCGGCGCTAAATATAACGAGGCGCTGGTTCACCAGGTTGTAAAAGCCTACTATAATGGCGCTCGATCCGGCACCAAGGCGCAAAAAACCCGCGCCCAGGTCAGGGGCGGCGGCGCCAAGCCATGGCGTCAAAAAGGTACCGGGCGTGCTCGCGCCGGCACCTCCAGCAGTCCGATCTGGCGCTCAGGCGGCGTCACTTTCGCTGCCACGCCGCGTGACTTTTCACAAAAAGTGAATCGTAAAATGTACACTGGTGCGATTCGCTCGATCCTCTCTGAACTGGTGCGCCAGGATCGCCTGCTGGTTGTCGAGGAGTTTGCAGTCGACGCGCCCAAAACCAAAGAGATAGCCGCCAAACTGAAGCAGCTGGATGTCAAAGACGCCCTGATTATTGTTGCTGATCTGGATGAAAATCTGATTTTGGCGTCACGCAATCTCTACCACATCGATGTGCGTGACAGCAGTGATATCGATCCGGCGAGCCTGATTGCATTTGACAAGATTGTCATCACTTCTGCTGCACTGAAAAAGATCGAGGAGCGTTTCTCATGAATAATGAGCGTTTGATGAAAGTTTTGATGGGCGGCATTCTCTCTGAAAAGAGCGCCAACGCCGCCGAATCCAACCAGGTTGTTTTTCGTGTCGCTACCGATGCAAGCAAACCTGAGATCCGCCGCGCAGTCGAATTGATGTTTGATGTCAATGTCGAGGATGTTCATGTCCTCAATGTCAAAGGCAAGAGCAAACGTTTCGGTGCGAGGCTAGGCAAGCGCTCCGACTGGAGAAAGGCCTACGTTCGACTGAAAGATGGCGACAGTATTGACTTTATGCCAAGCGCCTGAGTCTGATCGGCGATTGATCCATATATTGAATTAAGTTTATTGAATTACGTTGAATTGAGACGAATTAACGAGTTGCAAACATGGCAATTGTAAAATCAAAACCGACATCTCCAGGGCGCCGCTTTGTAGTCACTGTCGTCAAACCCGAGCTGCATAAAGGCGGCCCCTACGAGCCGCTGGTCGAAAAGAAGACCAAGACGGGCGGACGCAACAATAATGGCCGCATCACGACGCGGCATCGTGGCGGCGGACACAAGCAGCGTTATCGCGTCATTGATTTCAAGCGCAATAAAGAGGGTGTGCCGGCAACTGTTGAACACATCGAATACGATCCAAACCGTACGGCTTACATTGCGTTGCTGAAATATGCTGACGGCGCACGCGCCTATATCATCGCTCCAAAAGGGCTGGTTACCGGCGATACGGTTGTTTCGGGACGTGAAGCCCCGATCTCTGCGGGCAACTGCATGCCGCTGCGCAACATGCCCATGGGTAGTGTCGTCCACTGTATCGAAATGAAGCCTGGCAAGGGTGCGCAAATTGCACGCAGCGCCGGAACTTCGGCACAGTTGATTGCACGCGAGGGTGAGTATGCAACCCTGCGCTTGCGTTCGGGCGAGATGCGCAAGATTCCGGCCAGGTGCCGTGCCGTATTTGGCGAGGTCAGCAATGGCGAGCACAGCCTGCGTTCTCTGGGCAAGGCCGGCGCCAAGCGCTGGCGTGGCGTACGCCCGACCGTGCGTGGTGTTGCGATGAATCCTGTCGATCATCCACATGGCGGTGGCGAAGGACGCACATCAGGCGGAAGACATCCTGTGAGTCCATGGGGTGTGCCGACCAAGGGTTACAAGACACGCAGTAATAAACGCACCGACAAGATGATCATACGTGATCGTCGTCGTAAATAATTGAGGTAAAGAAATGCCACGTTCGCTTCATAAAGGTCCCTTTATCGATCACCATCTTGAAAAAAAGGTGGCGGCAGCTGCGGCGGCTCATGATCGGCGCCCGATCAAGACATGGTCACGACGTTCCATGGTCAGCCCGGATATGGTCGGACTGACAATAGGAATTCATAATGGCCGGCAGCATGTCCCGGTCCTGATTAATGAAAACATGGTTGGCCACAAGCTCGGTGAATTCGCTCAGACGCGTACTTACCGTGGACATGTGGCTGACAAGAAAGCAAAATAACGGAGAGAGAGATGCAGGTTCTAGCTAAACATCGCTATGCACGAATTTCTGCGCAGAAGGGGCGTCTGGTTGCTGATCAGATCCGTGGATTGCCGGTTGAAGAGGCGCTCAATGTGCTCATATTCAGCAACAAGAAGGGTGCAGTGCTGATAAAGAAGGTGCTTGATTCTGCGATTGCGAATGCAGAAAACAATGAAGGAGCTGATATCGACGAGCTGACTGTCAAAACAATCTACATCGATGAAGGACCAACCATGAAGAGAATTCGTGCGCGTGCAAAGGGCCGTGCAAGTCGTATTCTCAAGCGTAGCAGCCACATTACCGTCGCAGTAGCGGACGACTAAGGCAGAATAATTATGGGTCAAAAAATACATCCAACAGGTTTTCGACTTGGAATAACAAAAGAGCATACCTCGCGTTGGTATGCCAACACCAATCAGTACGCAGATCTTCTGAACCAGGATCTCGAAGTACGCGAATTTCTGAAGAACAAGCTAAAACAGGCACAGGTAAGTCGTATTCAGATTGATCGCCCTGCAAATAATGCCAATATCACCATCCACACGGCGCGTCCAGGCATAGTGATCGGCAAGAAGGGTGAAGATATCAATAAATTGCGTACGGAAGTATCCGCTCTCATGGGTGTTCCGGTACAGATCAGCATTGAAGAGATTCGCAAGCCTGAACTGGATGCAGCCCTGGTTGCAGAGAGCATTGCGCAACAACTTGAACGCCGTATCATGTTTCGCCGCGCCATGAAACGTTCGGTACAAACAGCAATGCGCCTCGGCGCCGGTGGCATCAAAATCAATATAGGCGGCCGTCTCAACGGCGCTGAAATCGCGAGAAGCGAATGGTATCGTGAAGGTCGTGTGCCGTTGCATACGCTGCGTGCTGATATCGATTACGGTACAGCAGAGGCAATGACAACCTATGGCATCATCGGTATCAAAGTGTGGGTCTTCAAGGGTGAAGTCTATGCAGATATGCCTGCAGAGAAAGTAGAGCCGAAGAAGACCAGAGGCCGTAGTAGTAAGGGTAGAGGCAATAAAGGTTAAATCATGCTCCAGCCAAAACGAACAAAATTCCGTAAAATGCACAAAGGCCGCAATCGTGGTCTGGCAGAGAGAGGCAGTAAAGTCAGCTTCGGTGAATTCGGCCTCAAGGCCACTTCAAGAGGCCGTATTACCTCGCGTCAGATTGAGGCTGCCCGACGTACCATTACACGTACAGTAAAGCGTGGCGGCAAGCTCTATATCCGCGTCTTTCCTGATAAGCCGATCACCAAGAAGCCTTTGGAAGTACGTATGGGTAAAGGTAAAGGCAGTGTCGAATACTGGGTGGCGCAAGTGCAGCCTGGAAGTATGCTGTATGAAATCGAAGGCGTTCCTGAAGAGATGGCGCGCGAGGCATTTAAACTTGCAGCCGCGAAGCTTCCGGTTACAACCACCTTCTCCAAGCGGACGATCCTCTAATGAAAGCAACAGAAATGCGTAGCAAAAGCCAGCTTGAGCTGGAACAGGAACTGCATGAATTGCTCAAAGAGCAATTCACCCTGCGTATGCAGCAGGGGTCAGGTCAGTTGGCGCGCCCGGACCAGGTGAAAAAGGTTCGCAAGAATATTGCCAGAGTCAAAACCGTGATGAATGAAAAAGTGGCAGGTAGTGCATCATGAATGAAGAACAAACATCAAACCGCCAGATCCAGGGGCGTGTTGTCAGCGACAAGATGGATAAGACCATCACCGTACTGATCGAGCGTCAGGTCAAGCATCCGATTTACGGGAAATTTATCCGTCGGTCCACCAAGGTGCATGCGCACGACGCAAACAACGAGTGCCAGGTTGGCAATATTGTCATGATTGAACAGTGCCGCCCGCTGTCACGCAGCAAAAGCTGGCGCCTGGTTGAAATTATCAAGAGCCCCGCAGGGGCCTGATCCAGTAGAATTTTTCGTGGAGTAATCTGATGATTCAGATGCAGACAAACCTGAACGTTGCTGATAATAGCGGCGCCAAGCGTGTTCAGTGTATCAAGGTGCTGGGCGGATCACATCGCCGCTATGCCGGCATTGGCGACGTTATCAAAGTCAGTATCAAGGAAGCTATTCCGCGCGGCAAGGTCAAAAAAGGCGATGTATACAATGCCGTTGTGGTGCGCACCCGCAAGGGAGTACGTCGTAGTGACGGTTCGCTGATCCGTTTTGACGGCAATGCCGCGGTGTTGCTGAATGCGCAGTTGCAGCCAGTAGGTACACGTATCTTCGGACCTGTTACGCGTGAATTGCGTGGCGAAAAGTTCATGAAGATTATTTCACTTGCTCCTGAAGTGTTGTGAGGTTGATTTCATGGCTATGAATAAAATTAGAAAAGGCGACGATGTGATCGTTATTGCCGGCAAAGACAGCGGCAAGCGCGGCACGGTGCTCAAAGTTGATCAGAGACGGATTGTCGTCGAGAATATCAATCTGGCTAAAAAGCACGTAAAGCCTGATCCGAACAAAGGGGAGCCGGGTGGCATTATCGACAAAGAGATGCCCATGGATGCTTCCAATGTAGCAATTTACAATTCGATGACCAACAAGGGTGATCGTGTTGGATTCAAGTCGCTGGACGATGGACGCAAGGTGCGTTACTTCAAGTCCAACGGCGAGATTGTTGACGTATAAGGCGAGAAGCAGATGAGCAGGCTAGAAGATCATTATCGTAACAAAGTGATACCAAAACTGACCGAGAAGTTCGGTTACTCCAGTGTCATGGCTGTTCCGCGGATTGAAAAAATCACCCTGAATATGGGCGTTGGTGAAGCAACTGGTGATAAAAAAATCATCCAGAATGCGACCGCTGATATGACCAAAATTTGCGGACAAAAACCTGTCGTTACCAGGGCGCGCAAATCTGTTGCAGGGTTTAAAATTCGAGAAGGCTGGCCGATCGGCTGCAAGGTGACACTGCGTCGTGCGCGCATGTATGAATTCCTCGACAGGCTGATCAACATTGCGTTGCCCAGGGAGAGAGATTTCCGTGGACTCAACGGCAAGTCGTTTGACGGGCGTGGAAACTACAACATGGGTATCAAGGAACAGATCATGTTCCCCGAGATTAATTACGATCAGATCGATGCAATTCGAGGCATGGATATCTGTATTACGACTTCAGCAAAAAATGACGACGAAGGTCATTCGTTGCTGGAAGCTTTCAACTTTCCGTTTAAATAAGTACGGTAAAGAGACTATGGCAAAGAAAAGCATGATTGCGCGTGAAGCAAAGCGCACAAAAACTGTCGCAAAATATGCTGAAAAACGCGCAGCATTGAAAGCGATCATCAACAATCGCAACAGCAGTTACGAAGAGATTGACGACGCTGTACTGAAGCTGCAGAAGATGCCTCGCGATGCGAGTTCGTCACGTCAGAGATCCCGCTGCCGCATTACAGGCCGGCCACACGCTGTTTATCGCAAATTCGGTCTGTGTCGTCACAAACTGCGCGAAGCGACGATGCGCGGCGACGTTCCGGGCCTGAAGAAAGCAAGCTGGTAAAGGTTCTTGCAAAACTCCAAAATTTGTCATTCCGGCGAAGGCCGGAATCTATAGAATCAACCACTTACAGATCGAGAAAATGGATTCCGGCTAACAACATGCCGGAATGACGGAGTTTTGCAAGAGGCTCGGTAGAGAGAGTGTAAATTTGACTGGTATTGCCGGTCTTGGGTATGTATACTATGCGGCCTTCGTTTTGAAGGTCGTTTGTTTTATTTAGATTATCTATAATTCAGGGTATCGCGCCACACTGGCGGGCTGACCCACAGGAGACTCATAATGAGTATGTCAGATCCGGTTGCGGATATGTTGACGCGTATTCGCAATGCCCAGGCGCGGAACAAGGTTTCAGTCACCATGCCGTCATCCAAAGTTAAGCAAGCAGTGGCCGGGGTGCTCAAAGATGAAGGTTTCATCAAGGGTTTTCACGCGACTTCCGATCTCAAGGCTGAGCTGAATGTAGAGCTGAAATACTTTCAGGGAGAGCCTGTCATCGACCTCATTCAACGCGTAAGCCGTCCAGGCCTGCGTATCTACAAAAACAAGCATGAACTGCCCCGGGTAAGAAACGGGCTGGGCATCGCTATTATTTCAACATCCAAAGGTTTGATGACTGATCGTGCGGCACGTAAAGCCGGTCACGGTGGCGAAGTCATTGCCTTTGTTGCGTAGGAGGCGGTTATGTCACGTATTGCAAAAGCGCCGGTTCTCATTGCCTCCGGTATCGAAGTCAAGATTAATGGACAGGATGTGCAGGTCAAAGGTGCGAAAGGAACACTCGCATGGAGCGTAAATCCTGCGATCACAGTTACTCAGGAAGATGGCGAACTGCGCGTTGCTCCTCAACAGGAGACCAAGCAGTCATGGGCATTGGCCGGCACCACACGGGCATTGCTGAATAACATGATTATCGGTTGTTCAGAGGGATTCAGTAAAAAACTGACCCTGATTGGTGTTGGTTACCGTGCTGCTATGAAGGGCAAGGAACTTGGCCTGAGTCTGGGATTCTCACACCCTGTGAACCATGCGGTGCCCGAAGGTATAAAAATTGAAACACCTTCGCAGACTGAGATTGTCATCTCTGGTGCTGATAAACAACAGGTTGGACAGGTTGCTGCAGAGATTCGTTCATACAGACCGCCGGAGCCTTATAAAGGCAAAGGTATACGTTACGCGGACGAGCATGTGCTGCGTAAAGAAGCGAAAAAGAAATAAGAGGTTAGGACGATGGATAAGAAACAAAGTCGTTTGCGCCGTGCTCGTAAAGCACGCGCAAGAATCCATGATTCAGGTCGGCATCGTCTGACGGTTTTTCGTACGCCCAGGCATATCTATGCCCAGGTGATTGCCCCGAACGGTGCGGAAATTGTCGCTGCAGCCTCAACTGTTGAAAAATCAATTCGAGATTCTATTGACGGCTCAACAGGAAATACAACAGCTGCCGCATCAGTCGGCAAGGCTATTGGAGAGCGTGCAAAGGCGGCAGGAGTGGAAGCTGTCGCTTTCGATCGCGCCGGATTCAGATTTCATGGTCGTGTGAAATCTCTCGCAGATGCTGCTCGTGAAGCCGGCTTGCAATTTTAAGAGGAACAGCGATGTCAAAATTTGATTCTCAAGATGACGGTCAGGACTTTATTGAAAAGCTTGTCACTGTCAATCGTGTCGCCAAGACAGTGAAAGGTGGACGTATTTTCAGTTTCTCCGCGCTGACTGTCGTTGGCGACGGCAAAGGCCGTGTAGGTTTCGGCCAGGGCAAGGCGCGTGAGGTTCCGATTGCGATCCAGAAGTCAATGGAGAACGCACGCAAGAACATGCAGAGTGTCAACCTCAATGGCGACACGGTTCAATATCCGCTGATCGGCCGGCATGGCGCGGCGAAGGTCTTCATGAAACCCGCTTCCCAGGGTACTGGAATCATTGCGGGCGGTGCGATGCGTGCTGTATTCGAGGTTGTCGGTGTACACAATGTACTTGCCAAATGTATCGGCACCAATAACCCGCTCAACGTCATTCGCGCAACCGTGCAGGGCCTGACGACAATGACCAGTCCTGAACATGCGGCGGCGAAACGTGGTAAGAGCGTAGAAGAGATTCTGGAGTAAGCAATGGCAGACAAGAGCATGATGAAAGTCAAGTTGGTGCGCAGCATGAACGGCCGTATCGAGGCGCACAAAGCGTGTGTCAGAGGGTTGGGACTACGCAGAATTCACCAGGTTGTCGAAGTTGAAGATACCGCATCCACCCGAGGGATGGTGAACAAAGTCTCTTACATGGTAAAGGTCGTTACGGAGAGCTGATATGCATCTGAATACACTAAAGCCGGCTGAAGGCAGCGCAAAAGCACGCAAACGCGTCGGTCGCGGCATAGGCAGCGGACTTGGAAAAACATGCGGACGCGGACATAAAGGTCAGAAATCACGTTCCGGTGGTTCCACAAAGGTCGGCTTTGAAGGCGGCCAAATGCCTCTGCAACGCCGCTTGCCTAAAGTTGGTTTTAACTCCCGCCTGGCGAAATACACAGCCGAGTTGACCCTCAATGAGATCGCCTCGGTCGATGCTGATATTGTTGACATCAAGGCGCTGCACAAGGCGGATATTCTTCCTCACAGCATGAAGCGCGCCAAGGTGATGCTTTCGGGTACGATTGACAAGGCGGTTACATTGAAAGGAATTCGAGCAACCAAAGGCGCCCGTGCAGCGATTGAGAAAGCTGGCGGCAGTATCCAAGAGTGATTTTTGCGAGTGACATGAGCTTGTTTGCACAGGGATATTAAACGGATTCTACGATGGCAGCAAAAGATACAATGACAGCAGGAGGCGGCAAGTTCGGGCACCTCACGGAGATCAAGCAGCGCATACTGTTCCTGCTGGGAGCTCTGATTGTCTTTCGTATCGGGACTTTTGTACCCGTACCCGGAGTCAATCCTGCAGCACTTGCGGCGCTGTTTCAACAGCAGTCCGGCACCATCCTGGATATGTTCAACATGTTCTCCGGTGGCGCGCTGGAACGCGCAAGTCTGTTTGCTCTTGGAATCATGCCCTATATCTCTGCATCAATCATCATGCAGTTGATGACAGCAGTCATACCGACGCTTGAACAGCTGAAGAAAGAGGGTGAATCAGGACGCCGCAAGATTACCCAGTACACCCGCTATGGCACCGTTGTTCTGGGGATATTCCAGTCGATCGGCATCGCCATCGCACTGCAGGGTCAGACAGTCGCCGGCTCCAATGTCGTCATCAACCAGGGGTGGGGTTTTGTGATGGTGGCAAGTGTCGCCCTGGTGAGTGGCACCATGTTCCTGATGTGGCTTGGTGAACAGATTACCGAGCGTGGTCTCGGCAATGGCATCTCGATGATTATCTTTGCCGGTATCGTCGCCGGATTGCCGTCAGCCGCAGGCGCTGTCTTCCAACAGGTCAGCAGCGGTGAGATGAATGCGATTTTTGTCGTTATTCTGCTGATTGCACTGATCGGTGTGGTTGGTTTTGTGGTCTTTGTCGAACGCGGTCAACGCCGCATCAAGATCAATTACGCCAAACGCCAGCAGGGGCGCAAAATCTACGCGGCGCAGAGCAGCTTTCTGCCGCTGAAGTTGAATATGTCCGGCGTCATACCGCCGATCTTTGCATCCAGTATCATTCTGTTTCCGGCAACGATCGGACAGATGGCCGGCAGCGGCGAAAATATGCGCTGGCTTCAGGATCTGACCGGGAAACTCTCGCGAGGAGAACCTCTCTATACGGTTTTCTTTGCAGCAGCAATTATATTTTTCTGCTTTTTTTATACGGCGATTGTTTTCAACTCACGCGAGACGGCGGACAATCTGAAGCGATCCGGCGCATTTATTCCAGGGATTCGTCCCGGAAAACAGACGGCTAACTATATCGATCATGTTTTGTCACGTCTGACACTCGTGGGCGCCATGTATATCACGCTGGTGGCGCTGTTGCCGGATCTGCTGCAATTTCAGTGGAATATTCCATTCTATTTTGGCGGCACGTCTCTACTCATTATTGTCGTTGTTGTCATGGATTTCATGGCGCAACTGCAGGCGCATCTGATGTCGCATCAGTATGACAGCCTCATGAAGAAAGCCAATTTTAGTGGTGTCGGTGGCGCAGGCCGCATACACTGATATCTGGAGAAACTATTATGAAAGTGCGAGCCTCTGTAAAGAAGATTTGCCGCAACTGCAAAATTGTCAAACGTAAAGGCGTCGTGCGCGTGATCTGCAAAGATCCACGCCACAAACAACGCCAGGGTTGATTTAACAACGATTCCGCTATATGATTACGGGTTTTCCCGTGCTGCGGATACAACTGAGTTCAGGAGCTTAACTGATGGCCCGTATTGCTGGTGTCAACATACCGGACAGAAAACACGCAGTCATTTCATTGACTGCAATCTACGGCATTGGTCGTACCAGGGCAATGGAGATCTGCAAAGCTGCAGGCGTTGCGCCGGATCAAATGATTCAGCAGCTTGGTGACGATCAAATTGATGCGCTGCGCACAGAAGTCGCGAAGCACAACGTCGAAGGTGATTTACGTCGTGAAATATCCATGAGCATCAAACGCTTGATGGATCTTGGTTGCAACCGTGGCATCCGCCACCGTCGCGGTCTCCCTGTGCGTGGACAACGTACAAAAACGAATGCGCGCACCCGTAAAGGGCCGCGTCGTCCGATCAAGCGCTGATACGAGATTCAGGTTAAATTAATATGGCGAAACCTACAAGCACAAAGAAAAAGGTCAAAAAGGTCGTTACAGATGGCATTGCCCACGTGCATGCATCTTTTAATAACACCATCATCATGATCTCCGACCGTCAGGGCAATGCTCTCTGCTGGACTACCGCCGGCGGCTCAGGCTTCCGTGGCTCACGCAAGAGTACGCCTTTTGCCGCACAGGTTGCTGCTGAGAAATGCGGCCAAATGGCAAAAGAGTTCGGCATGAAAAGCATCGATGTCAATATCAAAGGACCGGGCCCCGGACGTGACTCTGCCGTTCGCGCACTGAATAATTCTGGTCTCAAGATCACCAGCATCTCTGATGTGACGCCCATACCGCATAATGGTTGTCGTCCACCTAAAAAGCGCCGCGTGTAACCGGAGTCGAACATGGCAAGATATATAGGACCAAAATGTAAACTCAGTCGCCGTGAAGGCGTTGACCTGGGACTCAAGAGCCGCGTGCGCGCTCTGGATTCTAAATGCAACATGGAGAAGGTTCCCGGTCAGACCAGCGATCGTCGCCGCAGACTTTCCGACTATGGAGTGCAGTTGCGCGAAAAGCAGAAAGTGCGCCGTATCTACTGCGTGCTGGAGAAACAGTTCCGCAACTACTACAAGAAAGCGGCAAAAAGCAAAGGCGCTACGGGTGACAATCTGTTGCAGCTGCTGGAACGCCGTCTTGACAATGTCGTTTACCGTATGGGCTATGGCTCGACACGGTCTGAAGCGCGTCAATTGGTCAGCCACAAGGCGATTGAAGTCAATGGATCGGTTGTCAATATCGCCTCTTATCAGGTCTCTGCCGAAGATGTGGTCTCAGTACGGGAGAAATCCCGCAAACAGGATCGCATTCAGAGCTCTCTCGCCATCGCCGAGCAGTACGAATTTCCTGACTGGATCGAGGTAGACGTGAAAGGGATGACGGGTGTTTTCAAGCGCATCCCCGAACGTACAGACCTGCCAGCTGACATCAACGAACAGTTGATCGTAGAACTCTACTCCAAGTAAAGGCGTATTCATGACGGAATCTATCTCGGATTTTCTAAAGCCACGTATCGTTAACGTTGACAAGATCAGCGATACCCATACCAAAGTCATACTGGAGCCATTTGAACGTGGCTTCGGACACACGCTTGGTAATGCGCTGCGTCGTATTCTGCTCTCTTCAATGAGAGGCAGCGCAGTAACTGATGTCATGATTGAAGGCGTCCTGCACGAATATAGCGGTATGGATGGCGTTCAGGAGGATGCGCTGGATATCCTTCTGAATCTCAAGGAGCTTTCAATTGTTCTGCACGAGCGTGATGAAGCCGTTCTGCACCTGAAAAAACGCGGACCCTGCGTCGTCACTGCTGCTGATATTCAGCTCGATCATGATGTTGAGATTGCAGATCCTGATCATCTCATTGCGACGCTGACCAAGGATGTTGAACTCGATATCTCCATGAAGGTCAGAAAGGGGCGCGGCTATGAGCCTGCCGCCAGCCGTGAAGATGATGAAGATTCAAATCTTGTTGGATGGCTTAAGCTCGATGCGACTTTCTCGCCTGTCCGCCGTGTTGCCTATTCAGTCGAAGCTGCACGTGTTGAGCAGCGCACCGACCTTGACAAGCTCATCATCGATATAGAGACCGACGGTACTATTGATCCTGATGAGGCTGTACGCATGGCCGCAACAATTCTTCAGGACCAGCTCACTGCATTTGTTCTGCTTGATGTTACAGTCTCGGCTGATATCGAAGAGGAGGTTGAGGAGGAGCCGGAGTTTGATCCAACCCTGCTGAGCCCGGTTGATGATCTCGAGCTGACTGTTCGCTCGGCGAATTGCCTCAAGGCGGAAGACATCATGTTTATCGGTGATTTGGTGCAGCGCACCGAAGTCGAACTATTGAAGACGCCTAACCTTGGCAAAAAATCCCTGAATGAAATCAAGGACGTGCTTGCCGAACGTGGTTTGTCTCTTGGAATGAAACTCGAGAACTGGCCCCCCGAATCTATTGAAGATGTCGTCAACGGCTAGGTTCCCAGGCCCTCACTAGTTATCCTTGAGTGGCCTGCATTTTTACAAATGAGTCAAATTTTAATAATGACTCTCGCAAAGGCGCAAAGCTCGCAAAGTAAAACCTTTGCGCTCTTGGCGTCTTGGCGAGAGGAGATGATTTTTTTCATGCCTTGTCAGTCTGAGACTTGGTCTTGCTAGAATAGATATCAGGAATAATTATCATGCGTCATCGCAAATCCGGTCGCAAACTCAACAGAAACAGCAGTCATCGCAAAGCCATGTTCAAAAATATGGCGTGCTCACTGTTTGAACATGAGTTGATCAAAACCACACTGCCAAAAGCCAAAGAGCTGCGCCGTGTTGTCGAACCGCTGATTACCAGGGCAAAAGTCGACACCGTTGCAAATCGCCGTCTGGCATTCAGCCGCCTGCGTGACAAAGCCGTTGTGGCAAAGCTGTTCACCGAAATCGGACCGCGATACGAAGAGCGCAACGGCGGCTACATGCGTATTCTCAAAGCCGGATACCGTGAAGGCGACAAGGCGCCCATGGCATGGGTAGAGCTGGTCGACCGTCCCATTCCAGAAATAGAAGACGAGATACTCGACGAAGCAGTAACCGATTAGTCTTTTCTCATCGCATCACTTTAAAGAAGCCGGCTTACGCCGGCTTTTTTTTGTTTTTCACCACAGATGCACACAGATAAACACAGATTAAAAACGTAATAATATCTGTGTGCATCCGTGTGCATCTGTGGTTAGAAATTCTTTTGGTTTTCTCATTCATCCTCATTTCTATCTTTTTATGCCTGTGTTCCATACAATGAATTATACAATCCATCCTGGCTAATCAACTGGCTATGTATGCCATCTTCGACGATGCGGCCATCTTCAAACACCAGTACGCGGTCGGCGTGCTTCACCGCACTGAGCCGGTGGGCGACGATAATGGTTGTTCTCCCTCGCAGAAACCTTTTCAGTGCGGCATGCAGATGTTTTTCCGTGGTCGTATCCAGCGCCGAGGTTGCTTCATCGAGGATCACAACTGCCGGGTCAGTCAGTACCATGCGGGCGATGGCCAGCCGCTGCTGCTGTCCACCTGAAAGACGTACGCCTCTGTTGCCGATCTGCGTCTGCAGACCGTCGTCAAGCATTTCGATGGTCTTCTTCAACTGTGCTATCTCAAGCGCTTGCCACAGCAGTCGATCATCGATCTCACGCCCGAGTGTCAGATTCGAGCGCACACTCTCATTCATCAGGGCAGGGTGCTGCAGCACCGTCGCGATATTCTCGCGCACAACATCGAGGCCGATGCGGGTAACGGCAACGCCGTCAAAGAGGATTTTCCCTTCATCCGCTGTATAGAGACCAAGCAGGATCTGCACAAAAGTGGTTTTACCGCCGCCGCTGGCGCCGACAAGGGCGACTTTTTGCCCGGCGGGGATATACAGAGAGAGATCTTTCAGAATCCGGGGCCCATTGCCATAAGCAAAGCTGACATTTTCGAGCGTAATGGAAACAGTTTGCCCGTCGATAAAGGGATTCTCTTCATGCGGGTAGACGGGCTCCAGTTTGATATCGAATAGGCTGTTGATGCGTGTTAGTGCGGCATGTGCGCTGTTCCAGGCATATTGAATCGTCACAACCTCCTGCACCGGGCCCATCATAAACCACAGATAGGCAAACACAGCCAACATCTGGCCGATTGAAAGCCCGGAGTAGAGCACCATGAACATGCTCAGGGCGCGAAAGATATCGAAGCCGAACAGAAAGATGACGAATGAGAGGCGCGATGCGGCATCGCTGCGCCAGGCAAAGCTGGATGAGTAGTTACGCACATCGACGGCGATGTCGATGAGCCTGCCAATATAGTGATGCTCCCGGTTTGCGGCGCGAATCTGCTGGATTGCATCCAGAGTCTCAGCCAGAGCCTCCTGGAACAGTTGAAAGCTCGCATTTTCGCGCTTTTTGAGCTGTTTGACCTTGCGCCCGAATATGGTGGTGACATAGATCACCAGCGGGTTCAGCAGCAGAATAAACAGCGCCAGCTGCCAGTGAATCCACAGCAGAATAATAGCTGTGCCGATGATCGTGAGCACCGCCACCAGAAATTTGCTGATGCTGACGCTGACGAAGTCATCGATGGTTTGTAAATCTGTCACCAGGTGTGATGCGACCGTGCCGGAGCCGAGGGTCTCATACTCGGACATGGAGATGCGTTCGAGCCGGGACAGCAGCGAACGGCGGATGCGGAAAATCACATCTTTTGCGATACAGGTAAAAATACGCGTCTGCCACACGCTGAAGAGGGTGGCGGCAATGCGCAGCATCAGCGTCAGCGCCAACACAGCAAGAATATAGAGTGCGGGGCCATGCCAGCTTTGGGGAAACAGCTGGTTCATGATTGCAACGGAGGCTCCAGGTTTCTCCAGCAGCACTTCATCGACCAGGATCGGGATCAGCAGGGGCACAGGCACGGCAAGCGATGTGCCAATGATGGCGATGATATTTGCCTTGAGCAACTCCCTGCGATGACTGCTTACCATCTGCAGGAGTCTGCGCCAACTATAGGTTTGAATTTCGCCGTTTTGGACGGGCATGCGGCTCTCTTTTATTGCGTTTCTGAATCGGGCGGGGAGCATTTAATGAGGAAGATTCTATGCTCATTTGTTATGATATGCAGCTATATCTGATAAAAATGTTGGGATCCCTCATATGAAAGCCCTCTTTTCTCTCCTGTTGCTGTTGAGTGTCACAGTTTCACCGCTTTATGCAAGTGATCTGAACAGCATCTACCAGCTGGCGCGCACAAATGACGCGCAAATACTGGGCTCGGAAGCTTCACTGGAAGCCGCTCGCGAAGCGAAACCGATCGCGCGTTCCGGTTTGCTGCCGCAGATTTTTGTCTCGGGCGCGGGAACAGGTTTTACAAGCCGTCAAAATGACAGTTGGAACAGGACAGAAGCCGCAGTTGATCTGTCGCAGCCTCTCTATGACAGGGGAGCATACATGGGATACAAGCAGGCGGATCATATCGTTGATCAGGCCGAAGCGCTTTATCATGGCGATGAGCAGACCTTGATCATGCGTGTCGCAGAAGCTTATTTCGGCGTGCTTGCGGCAGAAGATGATGTGACTTTCAGCAAAGCTGAAGCCCGCGCCATTCTCAAGCAGCTGGATCAGGCGACCCAACGCTATGATGTCGGCTTGATTCCTATTACCGATGTGCATGAGTCCCAGGCGCGCTACGATGGAGCGCGCTCCGCACAGATCCTGGCCGAGAATAATCTGCAGAACAGCAGGGAGGTGCTGCGTGAAATCATCGGCAAAGATCCCGGGAAACTGGCGAAACTCAAACAAAAAATCCCGCTGATAGGTCCAAAACCGGCCAGTATCAAGCACTGGACCAGCACCGCATTGAACAACAATCCGGATGTCATTGCTGCGCAAGAGGAGGTGAGGATAGCGGAGAAGGAGGTTGAGATTATCCGTTCCGGCCACTTCCCGACGGCCGATCTGGTCGCAGGAGCTTCCACCTATAATGATTCCGGCCGCAGAGATGTTTTTATCAACAATGATGATGATGCCAGAATTGGCCTGCAATTGAATATCCCTCTCTACACAGGCGGACGCGTCACGCACAGCACCAGACAGGCGCGGTCCAGGTTGCGTGCTGCGCGCTCCGGACTGGAAGCGGCCAAACGCAGGGTCATACGAAATTCCAATGATGCCTATCGCGGCATTCTTTCCGGCATCAGCCAGGTCAAGGCGTTAAAAGCGACGACGGTCTCGACGCAGAGTGCGCTGGCTGCGACAGAGGCGGGTTATGAAGTTGGCAACCGCACCCTGGTGGATGTGCTGAACTCACAGCGTGATGTCTTTCGGGCCGACAGTGCGCTTGCCGTGTCGCGTTATGATTATGTGCTGAATCATCTGCGATTGCGCGATGCGGCGGGGACCATTACCGAAACCGACCTGAAAAAAGTCAACCGGCAGCTCATACATTAGAGACAAAGTCTCAGAGTGACGAGACATGACTTTTCAATAATCCCGCGTAAATCCCCCAACCCAAATCCATTGTTTGAGAGTAAAGATCCGATATGTATGTAGAACTTGCAATTCTTGCCCTGTTTATCTTCCTCTACAGCCTGGTTGCGGGCCGTATCGAACGCACGGCAATTTCAGGGCCCATGGTGTTCGTTGTCGTCGGTTTCCTGCTCGGACCTTTTGGCTTTGGCTGGCTTGACGGTGACGCCACCAGCTCGGATTTACGGACTTTCGCAGACCTGACCCTGGCTTTAATTCTGTTCCTCGACGCGGCGAATGCGGATCTCTCTATCCTCAAACGCCAGTTCCGGATTCCGACACGCATGCTGTTGATTGGGCTGCCCGGCGCTATCCTGCTGGGTTTCGGATTTGCGCTATGGATGTTTGACAGCTTGTCGTTGTATGAGGCGGCAATTTTGGCGACCATGCTTGCCGCTACCGATGCGGCGCTCGGTAAAGCCGTCATTACTAACAAAGCCGTGCCGGCCCGGATACGTGAGGGTCTGAATGTGGAGAGCGGGCTGAATGATGGTATTGCTGTTCCCATCCTGCTGTTTTTTATCGCCCTGGCCGTTAGTGGAGATGATGGTGGTGGATCGGCATCTGCTTTAGTTTTAGTTGCCGAGGAACTCGGTATCGGAATGGCCGTTGGCATGGGCATGGCCCTGGTTGGCGCATCACTGCTGCGCTGGTGCTTCAAGCGCGGCTGGGTCACCGAGATATGGAAGCAGATCACGGTGCCGGGACTGGCCATCGCCTCTTTTGCAATCGCGCAAAGCCTGCATGGCAGCGGTTACATTGCGGCGTTTACAGGTGGCCTGGTGTTTGGTTTCATGGCCAAAGAGGCCACGCATAAGCTGGTTTTGGCCGCTGAAGGCGCCGGCGAAACGCTGGCGCTGTTGACCTGGCTGCTGTTCGGGGCAATGGTGATCGGTCCGGCGCTCGGCTCGTTCAGCTGGGAAGTGGTGGCCTACGCACTGCTGAGTCTCACCGTCATTCGCATGCTGCCTATCTTCCTCTCCCTGACCGGAATCGGGGTGAGTGTTTCCAGCAAGTTGTTCCTGGGCTGGTTCGGGCCGCGTGGTCTGGCGAGTATTGTTTTTGCGATTATCGTTATTAACGCAAAAGTGCCCCATGCCGAACTCCTGGCGCTAGTGGTGATATGCACGGTATTTTTCAGCCTGATTCTCCATGGTATCTCCGCGCATCCTCTGGCGAAGTGGCTAGGGCGCAAAGAGAGCGGCGGGTAGGGGTCTAGAATGAGGAGATCGACTCCAGGTAACTTCTCAGTAATCCCGTGTGAATGCTGTCATTGCGAGGGAGCCTAAGCGACCGCGGCAATCCCGCAGGTGCAGAAAATCGCTTCACTTCGTTCGCAATGACAACTCTTTATACTATCTCACGATCTTCCAGATGAGCGAGTGGCGCCATACTTTTATGTAGAACACCAAACACGATCAATTGTTGTTCACTTAATGTGTAATAGAGAAGATGACTTGCACTTGGGAAGCTATAAATATCTGAACCAATATCAGGGCGTTGTTTACCAATTGCCGGGGTTTCAGATAGTAATCTTATTGTTTGACGTAATTCTGACAGGTATTTCTTTGATTGTATTTCTCCCCATTGTTCAAAAGTGTAACGGCGAATTTCAATGAGATCAGCTTGTGCATCAGGTGTAAGTCGATAACTAGGTTTGATTGTCATATTGTCCTGATTCTAGTTCATCAAAAAAAGATTCCCCGTCAATAGTCTCTTGATTGGCTATATCTTCTTTCGCCTGAATAACTCTTGACTGTAATAAACGTAGTTTTAAAGCCTCAATCCCCATATAGTCATCCATCGAAACAACAACAGCAACGGGCTTGCCATTTTTATTTATCTGGATAGGCGATTTTTGTGCTTTCAGCAGCATATCGCCAAAATGTGTTTTAGCTTCGTTGGCAGTTAGTGATTCCATGATTTTTCCCACTGGCAGCATCTGGTTCGTTCATTATAGTCGAAACGTTCGATTTGTACAAAGAGGGAAATGTCTGTCAATATTTGTGCTGAAAAGGAGAGGAGGGGCTCAAAGGACGTAAAGCTCTTAGTTGCTATTTATAGCCTGGCATAAGGGGGTACGGATGTATGCCAGTCTTCCGCCGATCCCTGTTGTGCCTGATCGTCAGATTTTACCGTCCCTCCACAGCCAGTTAAGAGTGCAGAAAACAAGACAGCGACAA
>JAIVTC010000328.1:0-3169 GCA_048629055.1 Candidatus Bathyarchaeota archaeon | reverse complement strand
TCTTCTCCATGGCGCAGACTTCATCCTCGCTTTGCCACATCTGCAGCAGCCGCTCCATCACCGGCAGCAGTCCCATCCCCTCCAACTCCGCATGCAGCGTATAAACATGTCCATGAGGCAGTTGTTTGCGGCTATCTGCATAGAGTCTCTGATGCACGTTCTCCTGCGTTATACCATCAAGACCGATCAGCTCATCCAACGTGGGAAGTGTTGTCGGTAGTTGCGGACAGCTTGATCCAACACCATCAAACTGCGGAAAAAAAGGAGATCGTCCTCGCACATCGCTGGCGTAACTGAACCCCAACTCCTGTTCCAGTTCCAGGGTAGCGGCGTTGAGCTGCCAGCCTGCCGCCCCATGCACCTTCGCGGCATATCCAAAGACATCTTCAAAGGCTTCCGCCGCCCTGAGCATCTCGCGCCTTGTCCACGCCTCGTCCCTGTTGGCCACATAGTCCTGCCAGCGAACGTGATCGTAACAGTGGATGCCGACTTCATGTCCTGCATCGGCCACTGAACGCATCACTGCGCCAGCCTTGCGGCCGATATGCGGCCCCGGCAACAACACACCATACATCCGGGTTTTGAGTCCATAATGGCTTGCTACCGAGGTGCGGCGCACCTTCTGCAGGAAACCGGGACGAAAAATCCGCCGCAGGGCGCGACCAGTGTGGTCAGGCCCCAGACTGAAGAGAAAGGTTGCGCGAACCTGGTATTTATCAAACAGACGCAGCAGGGATGGCACTCCCTCCAGGGTTCCGCGAAAGGTATCCACATCGACTTTCAGTGCTATCCGCATGAACTTTACCAGCTACATTTTGACAGACATCTATTGAATGGCTGCGGCAATCCGCAATGCTTTGCCGCTATGGTCAATCATCCAGCAGTGCTCTGGCTGTAGCCACCTCATGTTTGTAGGCGTCAAAGATATTGCGCAGCGCATCATGCAGTGAGACCCGGGGGGACCACTCGAGATCACTCCTGGTGTTTTCTATCCACGGAACCCGTGTCTGGATATCCTGATACCCTTCACCGTAATAGGTTCCGGAAGAGACATCCACAAGTTCGACCTTGTCAGCTCCGGGTTTATATTCAGGGAACTCCTGGGCGATCTGCAGCATCAACTCCGCCAGTTCCCGCACCGACAGATCATTATCCGGGTTTCCGATATTGTAGATATTCCCTGATGCACAACCCTCCTTATTCGCGATGATCTTCATCAGCGCGTCAATACCGTCACTGACATCGGTAAAACTGCGGCGTTGCGCACCGCCATCGACCAGCTTGATCTGCTCTCCGCGGGCAATATGGCCGAGAAACTGGGTGACGACGCGGGAGCTTCCCTCCTTCGGCGTATGCATGCTGTCCAGACCGGAGCCGACCCAGTTGAAAGGCCGGAACAGGGTATAATCGAGTCCATCCTGCTGCGCATAGGCGCTGATGACGCGATCCATCAACTGCTTGGAGCAGGAGTAGATCCAGCGGGGTTTATTGATAGGGCCAAGCACCAGATTCGACGCCTCGGGGTGAAACTCACTGTCACTGCTCATGCCGTAAACCTCTGAGGTCGAGGGGAACAGCAGGCGTTTTTTATAGCGTACACAGTGGCGGATAATCGGCAGGTTGGCTTCGAAATCGAGCTCGAATACCGCCAGCGGATTTGTCACATAGGTCGCCGGCGTGGCAATCGCCACCAGTGGCAGGACCACATCACACTTCTTGACGTGATATTCGATCCATTCATGGTTGATGGTGATATCGCCTTCGAAAAAGGTGAAGCGTTCATGCTCGACTAAATCACCCACCCGGTCAGCATTCATATCCATGCCGTAGACTTCCCAGTCAGTCGTATCGAGGATACGACGCGACAGATGGTGACCGATAAAGCCATTCACACCCAGTATCAATATTTTCATTAGAGTAATTTCCTCATTTCCCAAGTATTTTGTGCGCCAACAACCGTCACCCCAGCCCTCTCCCGGAGGGAACAAAACCCTCACCCCGGCCCTCTCCCAAAGGGAGAGGGAATTATTGAAGCAGCAGTTCTGCGCCAAAGTGCGCGTAAAAATCTTTCCGGCCGATCACTTCACCATCGAGTTCCAGGCTTGTCAGTTCAATACGCCTGGCGTCGGCGCAATCCGCAAAACAGCGGCCGGATTCCCAGTAGAGCCGTACAGTATCACTTTTTGCCGCTTCACCGCGCCAGTAGCTGCCAAGCAGCCTCAGCCGCTGCCCCTGCACATCCATAAAAGCCCCCGGATAGGGCGGCGCCACGGCGCGAATCAGATTGTGGGTTTCCCATGCCGAATGGTTCCAGTCGACGAGGCCATCTTCAGGTTTACGGCCACCGAAATAACTGCCGGCATCCAGATCCATCGGCTGCTCTTCAAACTTGCCGGCAAGCAATCCCGGCAGCACGCGCTGCATCACTGTTTCAGCAGCACATACCAGCTTCAGAAAAAGATCCCGGGCGGTATCATTGGGCAGGATTTGCACCATCTGCTGACCCAGCAGATGGCCTGCGTCGGGTTTGACCTCCATGCGATGCAGCGTTACACCTGACTCGCTTTCACCATGCAGCAGCGCCCAGTTTACCGGAACCCGCCCCCGATATTTCGGCAGCAGTGAACCATGCATATTGAAGCAGCCGACAGTGGGGATCTGCAGCAATTGTGCGCTCAACATGTGGCGGTAATAGAAAGAGAAGATCAACTCCGGACGGCATTGCCGAACCTGATCAATCACCGCAGCAGTGTTGGGATCTTCTGGTGTGATGACCGGAATGCCGGCCCTCCCCGCCAACCCGGCAACGCTCTGCCACCAGATGGTTTCATGCGGATTGTCCTGGTGCGTCACCACCAGCCGTATATCCACCCCGTGAGCCAGCAATACCGACAGGCAACGGAAACCTACCTGATGATAGGCAAACACCACCACGGAGGAGGCTGGCTTCAAGCTGACTCCTTGGTGTTGTTGTCATCTCTCTCCCCGGCAGGTTGTTCATTGTCCTGTTTCTGAGTGATCACTTCGCGCAGCAAATAACGGGGTCGCCCCTGGGCCTGAACATAGATACGCCCCACATACTCACCCAGCAGACCGATGCCAAACAGCATCACCCCGATGAGAAAAAAGAGAATGGCAAAGAGGGTAAAAACGCCCTCCACTTCCGGAC
>JAIVTC010000327.1:0-3474 GCA_048629055.1 Candidatus Bathyarchaeota archaeon | reverse complement strand
CCACGGATTGAATGCATAAGGGATGAGGCAGAAATTAAAGTACCAGGATGTGCAGAATTTTTGTTCGTGGTTTTTGTTGCCGCGTCGGGCGCATAGTGAACTATGTAACCAAAGTGGCAGCGAAAAGCACGGACGAAAAGGCAAGCGAGACTGGTATTTTAGTAAATGCATCATCCCTCAACCACTGCTGGAGTGATGCATGGAATATAAAGATTATTATGAGATCATGGGAGTTGATCGTGACGCCACCCAGGATGAGATCAAGCGCGCCTATCGCAAGCTGGCGCGTAAATATCATCCGGATGTGAGCAAGGAGGCGGATGCCGAACAGAAGTTCAAACAGGTCGGCGAAGCCTACGAGGTGCTCAAGGATCCGGAAAAACGCGTCGCCTATGATCAGCTGGGCAAGGCCGGCGCTGCAGGCGGAGAGTTCACGCCGCCGCCAAACTGGGATGCCGGTTTTGAATTTAGCGGCGGCGGTTTTACCGAGGGTGACTCTGCGGCCTACAGCGATTTTTTTGAGTCGCTGTTTGGCCGGGGCGCAAGGCAGGCACAAGCGGATCAGCGTAGTTACCGTATGCGTGGCGAGGACCATCATGCAAAGGTGCTGATCGATCTGGAGGACGCCTACAACGGCGCAACACGAACCATCACCCTGCAGGCGCCGGAACTCGATGCCCAGGGGCATCTACACACCAGGGATCGAACCCTGAATGTCAAGATTCCGAAGGGTATCAGAGCGGGACAGAAAATCAGGCTCAATGGCCAGGGATCGCCCGGAATCGGCAATGGACCGGCAGGCGATCTCTATCTGGAGATCGAGTTCAAGGCGCATCCACTCTACCGTGTCGAGGGTCGCGATCTCTACCTGGACTTGCCGATTGCTCCCTGGGAGGCAGCGCTCGGCGCTACGGTGAAGACGCCGACCCCTTCAGGGGTCATCGATCTGAAGATTCCAGCCGGATCTGTATCAGGCCGCAAGATGCGTCTCAAGGGACGCGGCATTCCCGGAAAAGAGCCCGGAGACATCTATGTAGTGCTGAGGATTGCGTTGCCTGCGGCTGACAACGACAAGGCAAAGGCGCTGTATGAGAAAATGCAGCAGGAGTTGCCATTCAATCCACGCGCCGCACTGGGAGTATAAGATGAGCAGCAATATTAAAATTCTGAAGGGCCAGATCCTCGATGAAGAGGTGATGCTGACCCTCGGTGAGTTAAGCCGCGCCTGCACCATTCACGCCGACTGGATTATCGATCTTGTCGATGAAGGCATCATTGAACCCCGTGGCCGGAAAATTTCCGAGTGGCGCTTCCCCGGCATCTGTCTCTATCGCGTTCGTTCAGTGATACGCTTGCAGCGCGACCTTGGTGTGAACCTTGCCGGCGCCGCAGTAGTGCTGGATTTGATGGATGAGATCCAGCAACTGCGCACTCATCTGCAGGTGCTGGAGCATGACTGGTAATAAGGTTTTTACCGCGATCGATGTGGTTGGCCTAGTTATAGGCCTACGCCGAATGCTGTTGTGGCGAGGGCAGACCAAAGGAGATCAACCAGGTGATCAGCAGAAAGGCGCATGACCACCACAGGCAGCCTGTAATCCCCGACGTTTGATAGACCCATCCGGAAAGTACGGTTCCGGTCAGCCTGCCGCCGGCATTGGCCATGTAGTAAAAGCCGACATTCATCGAGACATGATCCCGCTCTGACCAGGCAACGATCAGATAGGAGTGCAGTGCAGAGTTGACAGCAAACAGGATGCCGAAAACAGCCAGTCCGGCGATTATGACAAGCTGCGCATCGAAGTACTGCATGCTGACCGCCATGGCGGCCGGTACCGCACTAAGGATGAATACAAGCTGGCGGGCTGTTGTGCCGTCGCGCCTGCCGTGTTGCCGAAGTTTTGGTGATGATGCCTGCACGATGCCATAGCCAATAATCCACAGGGCGATGAAGCTGCCAATTTCGGTTGGGCTCCATCCCAGTGTGGATAGAAACACCGGCAGGGCGACGACAAACCAGATATCGCGGGCGCCGAAGAGAAAAAAACGCGCCGCAGAGAGCCAGTTGACGGCGGGGGACTTGGAGAGAATGGTGCTGAATTTTGGTTTGGCGGCGGTTTTTCCAATTTCTCCGGGAAGCAATATCCAGGTGATGATCAGCACAACAAACAGCATGCCGGCCATAATTATCAGAGCGCCGCTGAAACCCGCGACCGAGAGCAGCAATGCACCAATGAAGAATCCGGCCCCCTTGAGGGTGTTCTTGGAACCTGTCAGCACTGTGACCCACTTGAAGAGAGTGCTCTCTGCATCCTTCGGCAGCATCAGTTTGACGCTCGCCTTGGCGCTCATCTTGTTGAGATCCTTGGCGATTCCGGAGAGCGCCTGCGCCGCCATGACGTAGGGAATGGAGAGCCAGGATGGATCGACCGCGAGCATTCCGAGCGCAACAACTTGAAGCCCCATACCGATATGCATGGTGGCATTCAGGCCGATGCGCGCCCCCAGCCATCCGCCGACCAGGTTGGTGACGATGCCGAAGAATTCATAAAAGAGAAACAGCGAGGCGATCGCCAGCGGTGTATAACCCAGCTGGTGAAAATAGAGCACCACCAGCATGCGGATGGCGCCGTCGGTGATGGTAAAGGCCCAGTATCCGGCGGTGATAACCAGGTAGTTGCGAAAGGATTTTGCCTGCGTCATGGATGTTGATTCTACACCAGCAGGGTGATTTTTCGCATCCCTGCGCAGAAGCGTGGGAATGCCGTCATTGCGAGGGAACCTAAGCGACCGCGGCACTCATTTTGCCAGGAGCAAAATTGAACGCAACTTGTGCGACCCGAAGGGTAAATTACAAGGATGTAATTTATAATCTCCAAACCAGATTGCCGCGTCGCCTCCGGCTTCTCGCAATGACATCTCTCTTTACAAAATGTATTCCATGCACGAAGTTATTAAGATGTTACAAAAAATGAAGATTTATCCGTAATTTGTTAGTATCTTGCATTCACTGGACAATCATCGTCTAGGGAATCTCTGAATAAGTCCATGGGATGGGGGTTCGGGGGAAGGGCAAACAATATGTTCAGCATAACTCATTGATAGTTAATCCTTCCCCCGTAGAAAAACTTGCGGGAATGCTCTGATGGAGGCGCGAAGCGACTTGATCAGAGCTTCCCTAGTATCTTGCATTCATCGGATTATCATCGTTTTATACACTGCTTTGATGCAACGGTTTTGCACTATCGTTGCAAAATAACGAAATTTTACTGTCACAGGGAGAATCCATGACAGACCGAAACATTGACCAAGATCCCCAGGAGACCCAGGAGTGGCTCGATGCCCTCGATGGTGTCATTGAGAATGAAGGCAGCAAACGTGCGCATCAACTGCTGGAAAAACTGATTGACAAAACACGTCGTTCAGGCGCTTATTTGCCGTTCAGCGCAAATACCGCCTATCTCAATACCATTC
>JAIVTC010000326.1:0-8168 GCA_048629055.1 Candidatus Bathyarchaeota archaeon | reverse complement strand
CTCTCCAGTTTTTATTCACCGGCGATTTTTCTCACACAATTCAAATAACTTGCCTCATCCGGCATGCTGTTGCGCGCGCGGGCTTCCCATAGAGATTGCTCCAGGCATTTGAGCAGCTGATGTTCGGCCTCATGTTTGTCGGCGGCAGCATGCTGGATTTTCTGGTAGTAGGCGCGAATGCCGAGAGGCCTGTCTGATTGCAGCTGCTCGTAGAGCGTGATATGCAGGCCGAGGTGGAAGAAGGGATTGCTGGTGTCGGCGCCGTCGGCAAAATCCTGATGCAACGCATCCTCGCCGGATTCAAGCAGGCGCTGATATTCGGGATGCAGATTGAGGGCCCTGATGACATGCTG
Source organism: Candidatus Bathyarchaeota archaeon (assembly GCA_048629055.1). Taxonomy (GTDB): domain Bacteria; phylum Pseudomonadota; class Gammaproteobacteria; order Chromatiales; family Chromatiaceae; genus Sva-25. The sequence goes on along the minus strand of JAIVTC010000326.1, from coordinate 7,815 downwards.
CTCCAGCGCGCTGAGGGTAAAGAGGCTCTGCTCCCGTTTCTCCCAGCAGGCGAGAATAAACCGTCTGATCTCTTCCCGGTTGTTTCCAAACATCAGCCTCCCTCACCCTGAGCCTCTCCCGGAGGGAGAGGGGAGTAAATTATAGCTTGTTCAGTTCGACACGGCGGTTCAGCGCCTTGCCTTCAGCTGTCTCGTTGCTGGCAATGGGTCTCTCTTCTCCATAGCCTTTTGCAGTCAGATTGTCAGCGTTGGCGCCCTTGCTGATCAAATATTCGCGAACACGCTCAGCACGCCGCTGGGAGAGATGCTTGTTGTAGTCATCTTCCGCAACGCTGTCAGTGTGGCCGGAGACTTCCAGTTTGAATCCGGGATGGGCTTTCAGGGTTGTGGATACGCCATCGAGAATGACTGTTGACTCATCTGTCAGCTTGTCAGAATCGGTATGAAAATTGACGCCGTGCAGTATGATGACTTTATCGATAGCACAGCCAAAAGCGTCCACCTGCGTGCCTTCGACGGTATTCGGGCAGAAATCACTGCTGTTCAGGACGCTGTCCTTGTCATCATCGATGCTGATGGGTTTGGACGGGGCTGCCGGTTTGACATCAACCTGTGTCTGCTCAGCGGCAACTGGCGGTATAGCCGGCGCCTGGGGAGCAGCAGGAGCTGGCACAGTTTGCTGCGCAGCAGGATAGTTATATCCGTATTGGTAGTTGTAATAGTAGTTATAGGGAGCATAACGACCATAATTGCTATTGTAGTAGCGGTTGTAATAGCTATTGTCGAAACGATTGTCAAAGCGGTTGTCGTATTGGCTGTCGTATTGGCTGTAACCCTCTCCGTAGCCGTCAACATCAGTGTCGATATCCGCATCTGCATCCCAGTCCCAGTCAAATTCGAAGTCGAAGTCCATATCGAAGTGCAAATTGCCGAAGGTATCGACATAGCTGTCGTAATCACTCCAGCTGTTGTTGTCCCAGCGGCTCGAGTTGTCCAATCGATTACTGTTGTCCCAGTAGTTGCTATTATCCCAATAATTGGAGTTGTAGCTCCTGTTGCTGCTCCGCGGATACCAGCTGCGATTACTGTTCCATGGGCCGCTGTAGCCATAGTAGGAGGGATACCATTGATTCTGATAACCATAGGCCGGGTATTGCGGCGCTTGAATCTGTGGCGCGGCGGGAGATGGTTGAGCGACAGGTAATGCCACTGCAGCCTCCGGACCGCACTTCTCCACTGCCTGTGTGTTGATGGCAAGGCCCATCGCACTGATAGCTATAATCCCGGATATCGCTTTGCTGATAGTGTTCATGATCTGTATCCAAATAATTCTAATTGCGTTATCTTGCTGAGTATATAAGCATTTGCTGAAATAGTCACGTGGAATCTTTGTAAATGAACGGATTTGTCCCTCACCCCGGCCTCTCTCCAGCGGGAGAGGGGATTCATCTGCTACTCCAGCAGACGAACATATCCGGCTAAAGTCAAGCCGCGCTCCTCGAGGCGATAACGCAATATGCGCGTATAAAAACAGCTGACTTTGGAATTGCACAGCGCCACGATCGGTTCCTCCCCCAGGGTGCTGATAAAATCATCGATTTGACGGCTTGACATCAGTAGAAGCGGGGCATGCAGGAAGGTTTTCTCTTCCAGCCCCTTGACCCTCTCATGTTTCTCCAGGGAGAGGTCGATCAGAGATTTCACTCTGACATCTCTGCGTTTGATCCACGGCGTTTTGTTGTATCGATGATCCTGTGGAAGCACATGTTTTAGAGACCCTTCCCAGAATGTTTGATTTTTTTCATCTTGCCGAATTTGCTGAAAACCCTTTTCAATAATCGTATTGACCCCTCCAAACTCCTGCTGGATGGTTTGTGCAGCTATTCGGGAGCGCTTGCCGTCATGACAGAAAAAAACCCTCTCTTTGCCTTCTGTTTTTCGAAAAATTTCCTGCCGGATCGCCTCCTCATTCAGAATATCTCCGAGACGGTAATTCATAGCCCCCCTGATTCTCCCCTGGGAGAACTCCTCTTTTTCCCGAACATCAATAACCGCATATTTTTCTGTGTCAGCTGCGATCATTGAAAATTGGATAACGCCAGGCGGAACATCTCTGTTATTGATCTGCGCAAGTTCCGTCTTTTCTGAACGCTCGCTTTTTATCAGTTCCCAGGCATCCTTTACTTCAATGAAAAACAGGACTGCTGCAACAGCAATGAGCACCAGGAACAGTGAGGCGTAGAGTTTATAGGATTTCCAAAGCTGTTTATTCATACCGATCTATTTCACACTGAATTTTGAGAGGCACCTGATATTCCCGGGCGAGAATGGCTACGTGCGCACTCAAGGCGCCATATTTGCAAATAATCCCCCTGATATCGGTCATATATTTTCCAATTTCCGGGTATAAATGGTCTGTTATGACAATGACTCCAGGCGGAATTTCCTGCTCCCGATCGCTAAAGCGATAATAGGGGCCTGTGTCAAAATCTCCATCCACCACCACGATTCCCCGCCCATCCCGAATAGATATCTGCTTCCAAATGCGTCTCTTCCGGTCAAACTCGATCGAACTGTTGAGTATATTGTCACAATAAAAATCTGCTTCGAATTCTCCTTGCGGTACTTTTTTTTCCAGCTCTGCCCTTATCTCTTCTCTCAGCTCCATGGCCTCTTTGTGCTTGAACAACTCGTATGCGAGAGAGACGAGAATACTCTTTTGCATCAGTTGAGGTGCGGACAAGCGGGTTAGATCCTGTTTTTTTATATCACGCAGGATTCCCGGTATTTGAAAACTCAGCCGGACTATTTTGAAAAATCCGGGAGTGATCTGCTCTTCAAGCTCCCGGTTCATAAAGTACTGTTCCGATATTTTTACAAACGGTTTATGTGGAATAGAGATTTTTGTATTTAACCAGGTCGTATAGACTTGCTTTAATGCCTGCAGGTAGATTTCGCTGAGAGCCCGGCTGTTGCTATCCCTTTCCGCCAGAATCCTGCAAACATCATTCTCTCTCCAGGAAGAGCTCTGCAGCTCCTGCAACTGCATCTTGAGTCGTACAAAATTTTCATCGTAGTGAATATTTCGCGTGATCGGCCGTACTTGCACAAATTGAGGGTTCTCGAGATTCACAAATTCGATATCGCAAGGCCCGAATTGTGCATGGATCTTCAAAAGCTGTTGTTCGAGTTTTTTATAGCGCGGTAATGTTGTCGGCAAGAGAGCGGTAAAGGGATTGACTGTTCCTGAAGTTACCCCCTCGAATTCGCTGGAGTATTCAACAAGCATGCTCTTTTCGGAAAAACAAAAAGCGACTCCCCACTCTGCAGCGGCAACATATTGCTGGACGATCACTTCGTCCACGTCTCGGTTCTGGAATGCTTTTTTTATAGAGGCGGAGACCATCTCCCTGTCGAGTGGTCCATAGGTGGAAAATTGCCCCGCCTGGGAGAACTCCTCCTGATCCTCCATTTTTGAGGAGCTGCGCACGAGGTATCGACGGGAGCTGTCGAGATTCAAATTATGGGTATCATCTCTTGCAATCACGACAAACGTTGGCACTGTGACGATGCTGCTCAGCGCTTGCAGACGTGATGCTTTGGTTTCAATCACTGTACTAGAAATCCTTGAGTGGCCAACATCTTTGCGAGAGAAAATTTTTTTATGTATCGTCAGTCCGGGGCTTGGTCCTGCTAGAAAATAACCATCAACAAAATAAACAGCGCAAACAAGAGAATTCCCCAGATAAGAAATTGCTTCTTTTTCTCTTTATACAGCGACAGCATAAAGAAAAAAAACGCTCCAATAAGCATCGCGCCTTTGACAATAAGAACGCCTATGATGGGAATCAAGGGGATCAGAGAGGGAATAGCATGCGCAGGTCCGCTCATAGAGAAGAGCAGCAGCGCGCCGGTTATGATTCGAAAAAACATCGTGTCAGCGCGTCTCTTTTAGAACTGCCTTGCAGCGTTTTGGCTGTGCCGGTCTGCTGCTTTTTGTGCTTTTCCCCGACTTTTTTCTGTTCTCCGGTCGCCAGGATGTCAACTCTGCTCCGCATCCATCACCTGCTGGCGGCCTGGCCTGGGATTTGCAGTCCGGGTTGCCTTTGGGGCAATGGAGGCGTACATGAAAGTGGGTGTGGTGTTTCCACCAGGGGCGAATCTTGCGCAGCCAGCTGCGGTCATCCCACTGCATGCTGCAGAGCTCGATTTTGATGACCGGGTTGACAAGGATGCGCGCTACGCGTGGATCTTGCGCAGCGAGCTGTATCAGGCGGGCCTGCCCCTTTGTCCAGACATCGCGATTCAGCGTAAATTTTTTCCTGTCCGCAAATGCAATAGATTTGAGATTGTCGCGTTTTCCCTTGGTGCGTTTGTAGTTGAGCGGCAGCCAGATGTCGGCATCCAGCCCGTTTTGGTGGCTGACGTGTCCGCCCGGCATCGGCCCTCCGCGCGGTTGGCACATATCCGCAACCAGCATCAGCCCGAGTTCTTCATCGGCGACCTTGTTCGCCAACTCTTTGAGATACTGGATCAGGCTGGGGTGGCCGTGATAGCGATTGCGGGAGAGCCGCACCACCTGATAGCCGCGTCCCTCGGGGGGCATGCTATCACCACCAACAAAACAGCCGTAGGAATAGCCGCCGATGGTATCGGGCTGGCCTTTTGTAGGAGCTGCGACCTTTGACCAGGCATTGGAGGCAGCGTTTGCATGAGCGGTGGCAAACAGCGCCAGCAGTAGAAGAGATGTTCGTATCAGCATGGTGTTCAGCAGCCCTGTTGCAACATTAACGATATTATTATCGCATGATCATTTCAGCGCCTGCCAGCCTTCGTTTTGTGACAGGATTTGCACCGCACTGAAATTTGCCTTGTAGGACATTTTCTGACACCCGGCGATCCAGTAGCCGAGATAGAGCCATTTCAGGCCGAGTTGTTTGGCCTGTTCGATTTGCTGCAGAATGGCATAAGTGCCGAGGCTGTGCTGCTGCAATGCGGGATCAAAAAAGGTGTAGAGCGCCGAAAGGCCTCCATCAATAACATCCGTGACAGCCACAAACAGCAGTTGTTGATCCTGCCACCCTTCCAGTATCAGAGTCTCACTCCATTCGCTGAGCAGAAAGCTTTGCATCTCCTCGATGCTGTCTGCGCTCATATCACCGTCGGCATGGCGTGACAGAAGATATTCCCGGTAGAGCCTGAAGTGTCTCTGTTGCAGTGATGGCGTGACTCTGAGTTCTATCTCACGGTTCATTTTCAGGCAGCGCCGCTGTGAGCGATTCGGCCGAAAAGCCCTGGTATCGATGCGCGCAGGCTTGCACGCAGAGCATGATGGACAGCCGGGACGATACACCATGTTGCCGCTGCGGCGAAACCCTGATTCCAGCAGCATGCCGTAATGCGATGCGGTCAACGGGAACTGCGGGTCCACCACATGCATGACAGCAGTCTGTTGCGGCAGATAGGCGCAGCTGTGCGGCGTTCCCTGGTAGAGTTTGATAGAGGTATTACTCATGATTAGGGATGATGCGGAAATTAAAATACCAGGATGCGCCGGATTGTTGTTTGTGGTTTTTGTTGCCACGTCGGGCGCATAGTGAACTATGTAACCAAAGTGGCGGCGAAAAGCACGGACAAAAAGGCAAGCAAGATTGGTATTTTAATAAATGTATCACCCCTTACTCCACAGGATGCTGTTTTGCCGCTGACTTGCGATAGCATTCATTTTCAGGAACGCCTCTCTTGGAACGCTTTCGGCTCCCAGGGAGAGCAGGTGGGGAGTCTCCATCTGACAATCAATAAAATGAAAATTATTATTCTGCAGTTTGCGCGCCAATGCAACCAGTGCGATTTTGGAGGCGTTGCTTACGAGGCTGAACATCGACTCGCCATAAAAGGCGCTGCCGATGGCGACGCCATAAAGCCCGCCGGCCAGATTTTTCTCATGCCACACCTCCACCGAATGGGCATAGCCATGATGATGGAGTTCAATATAGGCGTCGATCATCCCGTCGATGATCCAGGTGCCGGGCTGGTCTTGACGGGGTGATGTTGCACAGTTCGCGATGACGTCACTGAATGCTTCATCAAAGGTGATCCGGTAGCCACCCCTGCGCAGGGTCTTGCGCAGGCTGCGTGAAATATGTATGTTCCCAGGGAACAGCAGCAGACGCGGATCGGGCGACCACCACAGAATGGGTTCCCCGGCGCTGAACCAGGGGAAGATACCCGAGCGATAGGCGTTGGATAAACGCGTGACGCTGAGGTCGCCGCCTATGGCCAGCAGTCCGTTCGGCTCGGTCTCAGCCAGCCGCGGATCAGGAAAGCCGCTGTCGCTGGCAGTATTGTCCAGAGAGAAAAACATAGAAAGTTTGCAGTCGTCAGTATGCAGTTTGCAGCAAAACAAGAAAAGAAAGTTTGCAGTTGTCAGTTTGCAGTAAAAAAGAGTTGCAAATGCAGCAATTCTCAATGCACCAATAGAGTGCCGGCATCTAAAAAGACTTTCACCACGAAGCACACGAAGCACACGAAGCACACGAAGAGCACGAAGACATTATTGTATCCAGTTGACTCTTCGTGGTGAGTTTCTTTCTACATTTAGAATTGTTGTTGCAAATGGCAATGACTCGATTAGATTTCTGCCAACTGCCAACTGCCAACTGCCAACTGTTTTTTAAGACTCCTGCGCATCCAGGTACTTTTCGGCATCCAGCGCCGCCATGCAGCCGTTTCCTGCTGATGTGATCGCCTGGCGATAGACGTGATCCATGACGTCGCCGGCGGCAAAAACGCCCTCCATGGAGGTTTGCGTGGCATTGCCATCGATGCCGCTGTGGACTTTGAGGTAGCCGTTGTGCATTTCGAGCTGGCCATCGAAGAGTGCGGTATTGGGTTTGTGGCCGATGGCGATGAAAACCCCGTGCAGATCTAGATCCTTGCTGGAGTCGTCTTTGACATTTTTCAAACGCATGCCGGTCACTCCGCTGTCGTCGCCGAGGACTTCCTCCAGCACAGAGTCCCACTCGATGGTGATGTTGCCATTTTCAGCTTTGTCGAGAATCTGATGCTGGAGGAATTTTTCTGCACGCAATTCATCACGGCGGTGAACCAGTGTGACATGATCCGCAATATTGGAGAGGTAGAGCGCCTCTTCAACGGCAGTATTGCCGCCTCCGATCACGCCGACCTTCTGGTTGCGATAAAAAAAGCCGTCACAGGTGGCGCAGGCAGAGACGCCTTTGCCCTTGAAGGCCTCTTCCGATTCCAGACCCAGATACATGGCGGATGCGCCGGTGCAGATAATCAATGCATCGCATGTATACTCCTGCTGGTCGCCGCTGAGGTGAAAGGGCCGCTGGCTGAGGTCCGCTTTGTTGATATGGTCGAAAATGACCTCGGTTTCAAAACGCTCCGCATGCAGACGCATACGCTCCATCAGCTCCGGCCCCTGCACGCCTTCATGATCACCGGGCCAGTTATCGACGTCGGTGGTGGTGGTCAGCTGCCCGCCTTGCTCCATGCCGGTAACCAGCACCGGGTGGAGGTTGGCGCGTGCAGCGTAAACTGCTGCTGTATACCCGGCAGGACCGGATCCCAGGATCAGAAGTCGACAGTGCTTGCTTTCACTCATGTATAATTCTCCAAAATCAAGATGGCCCGAGAGGCTCGTTCGGGCAGATTTTTTCTATGTTACGGAATGGAATCAAAAGGGTAAAGGAATTCATTGAAATTGGTTCAATTATGTGATCTCTCAATAACGCCATGCATGCGAGTAGAATGCTATCGCATTTCAATTGTGGTCAGAAGAGCACTCCT
>JAIVTC010000325.1:0-7044 GCA_048629055.1 Candidatus Bathyarchaeota archaeon | reverse complement strand
ACTCTTTTTTAACCACGAAAATCACGAAAAGCACGAAAACAGACAAAACGAGTGTTCGTGTTCTTCGTGTGGTTCGTGGTTTGGATTTTGCATTCCCACGCAGGCGCGTGGGAACGAGAAAAAAATTGATAATTGATTTTGCAGTTTGCTAGTATCTTGCATTCACCGGATAATCATCGTTTAATACGCTGCTTTGAGCCAACAGGATTTACACTCCTGCTGCAAAGTAGTGAATATTTTTACTGTCACAGGGAGAATCCATGACAGACCGAAACATTGACCAAGATCCCCAGGAGACCCAGGAGTGGCTCGATGCCCTCGATGGCGTCATTGAGAATGAAGGCAGCAAACGTGCGCATCAACTGCTGGAAAAACTGATCGACAAAACACGTCGTTCAGGCGCTTATTTGCCATTCAGTGCGAATACCGCCTATCTCAATACCATTCCTCCCCACAAGCAGGAGCCATTTCCCGGAGAGCGCGCCATGGAGCGGCGCGTACGGGCGCTGATTCGCTGGAATGCAATGGCGATGGTGGTGCAGGCAAACCGTATCTCGACAGAGTTGGGTGGACACATCTCCAGCTTTGCCTCCAGCGCCACGCTGTTCGATGTTGGGCTGAATCACTTTTTTCATGCCGCTACGGATGATCACGGCGGTGACCTGGTTTTTTTCCAGGGCCACTCTGCGCCCGGAATCTACTCGCGGGCCTATCTCGAGGGGCGTCTGGACGCAGATGATCTCTACAAGTTCCGCCAGGAGGTTGACGGCGGCGGACTCTCCTCCTATCCCCACCCATGGCTGATGCCCGAGTTCTGGCAGTTTCCGACGGTATCCATGGGGCTTGGACCGATCATGGCAATCTACCAGGCGCGTTTTATGCGTTACCTGCATGACCGCGAGATCGTCAAGACCGACAACCGCACCGTGTGGGCTTTCCTCGGCGACGGTGAGATGGATGAACCTGAATCACTGGGCGCAATCTCGCTTGCCGGACGCGAGAAGCTGGACAACCTGGTGTTCGTCGTCAATTGCAATCTGCAGCGTCTGGACGGGCCGGTGCGCGGCAACGGCAAGATCATCCAGGAACTCGAGGCGGTATTCCGCGGCGCAGGCTGGAACGTCATCAAAGTCGTGTGGGGGAGCTATTGGGACCCACTGCTGGCGCGTGACAAGGATGGCTTGCTGCTGAAGCGTATGGAGGAGGTCGTCGATGGTGACTACCAGGCCTACAAGCGGCGCGGCGGCGCCTATACCCGCGAACACTTCTTCGGTAAATACCCCGAACTGCTGGAGATGGTCTCCAATATGTCGGATGAGGATATCTGGCGTCTCAACCGGGGCGGTCATGACCCGTTGAAAGTTTATGCGGCCTATGCGGCGGCGATGGACCACAAGGGGCAGCCGACGGTGATCCTGGCCAAGACCGTCAAGGGTTACGGCATGGGAACTGCCGGTGAAGGTCAGAACATAGCGCACTCGCAGAAGAAGATGGGCGAGGAGGCGCTGCGCTCATTTCGTGATCGCTTCAATATTCCGATACCCGATGAGGAGATCGCATCTGCGCCATTCTACAAACCTGCCGATGACAGCAACGAGATCAAATATCTGAAGGAGCGACGTGATGCCCTGGGAGGGCCATTTCCGTCGCGCCGTACAGAGGTTGAAACGCTGGAGATACCACCACTGGAGAGTTTCAAGTCTCTGTTGGAGGATAGCGGTGAGCGTGAGATGTCCACCACCATGGTATTCGTGCGCTTTCTCAGCATGCTGATTCGCGACAAAAATATCGGCAAACGCATCGTGCCGCTGGTGCCGGATGAGGCGCGCACCTTTGGCATGGAGGGGATGTTCCGCCAGCTGGGCATCTATTCATCCTCCGGCCAGGTGTATGAGCCGGAAGACTCTGAACAGCTGATGTATTACCGCGAAGACAAGCAGGGGCAGATTCTGCAGGAGGGCATCAACGAAGCGGGCGCCATCTCCGAATGGATTGCTGCGGCGACTGCCTACAGCAACCACGGCATCAGCATGCTTCCCTTCTACATCTACTACTCCATGTTCGGTTTTCAGCGCGTAGGCGACCTGATCTGGGCTGCCGGTGATATGCAGGCGCGCGGTTTCCTCATGGGAGCCACAGCCGGGCGCACCACCCTGGCCGGTGAAGGTCTGCAGCACCAGGATGGCCACAGCCTGCTGCAGGCGGCCACCATTCCCAACTGCGTCTCCTATGATCCGACCTTCTCCTATGAGTTGGTCGTGATCCTGCATGACGGCATGCAGCGTATGTATGTGGAGAAGGATAATGTCTTCTACTACGTCACGGTGATGAACGAGAATTACCAGCAGCCTGCGATGCCGAAGGGATCACAGGAGGGTATTCTCAAGGGAATCTACAGCTTCAAAAAAGGCGGCCGCAGGAAAACCCGCGTGCAATTGCTTGGCTCCGGAACCATTCTGCGCGAAGTGATTGCCGCAGCTGAATTGCTGGAGAGTGATTTCAATATCTCGGCGGATATCTGGAGTGTCACCAGCTTTAATGAACTGCGCCGCGACGGCATCGACGTGGAGCGCTGGAATATGCTGCATCCGCATAAAAAGGCCAGGGTTCCCTACATCAGCAGCCAGTTGGCGGATAGCACCGGCCCGGTGATTGCCGCGACTGACTACATGCGCACCTATGCGGATCAGGTCAGACCCTACCTGTCACAGCGCTACGTGGTGCTGGGCACGGATGGTTATGGCCGTTCCGATATGCGTGAACCGCTGCGCCGTTTCTTTGAAGTCAATCGTTACTATGTCACCGTGGCCGCACTGAAAGCATTGGCGGATGAGGGGCAGATCGACGCCAAAGTGGTCAGCAAGGCGATCAAGCAATATAAAATCGATCCGGAAAAACCCAATCCGGTCACTGTGTGATACGCAGGGAGAACTCATAGAATGGCAACAGATGTCGTAGTTCCAGATATTGGTGATTTCGCCGATGTTGAAGTGATCGAAGTGTTGATCGCCGTAGGTGATCAGGTTGAAGCCGAAGAGTCCATGCTGACGCTCGAGACTGACAAGGCCACCATGGAGATCCCATCGCCTTTCAGCGGCGTCGTTACAGAGGTGAAGGTTGCAGTGGGTGACCGCATCAATGTCGGTGACCTGGTTGCATTGATGGACGTGGCTGACTCCGAAGAGCCGCAACCAGATGTAGTAGAGGAGGCTAAACCGGAACCGGCCGCTGCGCCAGCGCCGACTCCCCCTGCGCCTGCAGAAAAAATAGCTCCTGCTGTACAGCGTCTGCCCGGTGAAAAAGAGCAGAAACCGCCTCCAGCGCCGGCTGAACCACCGAAACGCATCACCAGCGGCAAAGCGCACGCCAGCCCGGCGGTGCGTAAATTTGCGCGTCAGCTTGGTGTGGACATCTCCACCGTCGAGGGCAACGGCCCCAAGGGACGCGTCACCAAGGCGGATGTACAGAAGCATGTGAAGCAAGCTGTTGCCGCCCAGGGACAGGCTGCGGCTTCGACCGGATCGGCAATCCCGGCGATCCCGGAGATCGATTTCTCAAAATTTGGCAAGATCGAGACCGTTGAACTGGGACGCATCAAGAAACTCAGCGGTACGCACCTGAAGCGCGCATGGCTGAATATCCCCCATGTCACCCAGTTCGACGAAGCAGACATCACCGAGATGGAGGCCTTTCGCAAGGAGAACAAACCTGAAGCGGAGAAGATGGGCATCAGGATGACCTTCATGCCGTTTTTGATGCGCGCCTGTGCCAAAGCGCTCAAGGAGATGCCCGAGTTCAACAGCTCCCTGACAGCTGATGCGGAACACCTGGTGATGAAGAGCTACGTCAATATCGGCATTGCGGTGGATACGCCCAATGGACTGATGGTGCCGGTGATTCGCGATGTGGACAAGAAGGGCATCTACGATCTGGCAGCGGAGCTAATGGAGCTCTCGGGCCGGGCGCGTGACGGGCAGCTCAGCGCCGATGACATGCAGGGCGGCTGTTTCAGCATATCCAGCCTTGGCGGCATCGGCGGCGTGCAGTTCACGCCGATCGTTAATGCGCCGGAAGTCGCCATTCTCGGCGTTTCACGCGCGGCCATGAAACCGGTGTGGAGTGGAGAGGAGTTTGAGCCGCGTCTGATCATGCCGTTCTCGCTCTCTTATGACCATCGCGTCATCGACGGCGCCCAGGGTGTGCGTTTTACCACCTATATCAATAAACTGTTGAGCGATATTCGCCGTTTGTTGTTATAGGATGCTTCGCAAGCTCACCACATCAGACATACGACTATAATTACTTCTCCAATTGAATGAAACCGAGGACTCCTCATGAGCAACACCATTGAAGTGACACTGCCGGACGTTGGTGATTTTGACCAGGTCGAGATTATCGAAATACTGGTTGCCGTCGGTGACGAGGTTGAGGCGGAGGATTCACTGCTGACGCTGGAGAGTGACAAGGCGACCATGGAGATTCCGTCACCGCATGGCGGTAAAGTAACCGGGATCAATGTGGCTGTCGGTGACAAGATCTCACAGGGTGATCCGGTTCTGACACTGGAGCAGGCATCTGATGCCGCACAGCCAGCTGTAGAAGAAAATGTGGAAGAGAAACCTGAACCTGTAGCTGACGCTGCTGCAGCGCCATCTGCAATATCCGATGCCGATCTTCACGCTGAAGTACTGGTCATCGGCGCAGGCCCCGGCGGTTATACCGCCGCGTTCCGTGCAGCCGATCTCGGCAAGAAAACCGTGCTGATCGAAAAGTATGCGGATCTTGGCGGCGTCTGTTTGAATGTCGGCTGCATCCCTTCCAAAGCGTTGCTGCACACTGCAGATGTGATCAACGAAGCTGCCGAATTGACAGAGATGGGAGTTGATTTCGGCAAGCCGAAAATCGATCTCGACAAACTGCGCGCGGGTAAAGATCGGGTCGTCAAGAAACTGACAGGCGGGCTGGCCGGCATGGCCAAACAGCGCAAGGTGACGACCGTGCATGGCGTCGCGCAGTTTGTGGATGCTAACTCTGTCTCCGTTGCTACCCGGGAAGGCAGTACGACCATCTCTTTTGACCACTGCATCATCGCGGTCGGTTCGCGGGCCGTGCAGATCCCGCCGTTTCCGAATGATGATCCTCGCCTGATCGATTCGACCGGCGCACTGGCGCTCGAAGATGTGCCAAAAAAACTGCTGGTCATCGGCGGCGGCATCATAGGCCTCGAAATGGCGACCGTCTACAGCACCCTGGGATCCAATATCGATATCGTCGAAATGCAGAACCAGCTGATGCCGGGTGCCGACAAGGACCTGGTGCGGCCCCTGCAGAAACGCCTCACAAAACAGGTCAACAGCATCATGCTGGAGACCAAAGTTGCAGGCATCAAGGCGCAGAAAAATGGGCTGAAAGTCGCTTTTGAAGGCAAACATGCGCCTGACAAGGAGCAGCTCTATGACCGTGTGCTGGTCGCGGTCGGGCGCTCCCCGAATGGCCATAGCATCAATGCCGAAGCTGCGAACGTCAATGTGGATGAGCGTGGATTCATCAGCGTCGATCAGCACATGCGCACCAACGTTGCGCATATCTACGCCATCGGCGACGTGGTCGGCAATCCGATGCTGGCGCACAAGGCGACGCACGAGGCCAAGGTTGCAGCGGAAGTGATTGCCGGGCTGCCGAGCCTGTTCGATCCCATGAGCATCCCCTCGGTCGCCTACACTGATCCGGAAGTGGCCTGGATGGGATTGACCGAGATCGAAGCAAAAGAGCAGGGCATCGATTACGAAAAAGGCGTATTCCCCTGGGCAGCCAGCGGGCGCGCGCTGGGCATCGGCCGCGATGAAGGCCTCACCAAGCTGCTGTTTGATGCCGACAGCAAGCGCATTATCGGCGCTGGCATCGTTGGTCCGAATGCCGGTGAACTCATCGGCGAGGCTATGCTGGCGCTGGAGATGGGCGCAGACATGGAGGACATCGGTCTCACCATTCATCCGCACCCGACCCTGGTCGAAACCATCGGCCTGGCCGCAGAGATGGCGGAGGGCACCATCACCGATTTGATGCCGCCAAGGAAGAGAGGCTGAGTGTAAAAAAGTAATCACTATTAATCCTTGAGTGGCTAACATCTTTACAAATGAGTCAAATTCTAAAAATGTCTCTCGCAAAGCCGCAAAGAACGCCAAGAAAAACCTTTGCGGTCTTTGCGTCTTGGCGAGAGGAAATATTTTTTCATGCCTTGTCAGTCTGAGACTTGGTCTCGCTAGGACTATGAACAGAGGAACTATCCGCTGTGCAGCTGCATTTTCGCCAATCCGGATCTGAGCAAAACCCGCCGCTGCTATTTTTGCACGGTCTGTTCGGCTCTTCGGCCAACTGGGGCAGGATTGCACGTCACTTCGAGGCTGACTACCACTGCATCCTTCCGGATCTGCGTAATCATGGACGTTCACCTCACGACGATGACGTCAGCTACCGGGCACAGGCTGCCGATGTGCAGGAGTTGATGCAACAGCTGTCGATCGACTCTGCAGTGTTTATCGGTCACAGTATGGGGGGCAAAGTGGCGATGACACAGGCGCTGACTCAGCCGCACAGCGTAGACTCCCTGATTGTTGTCGATATCGCTCCGGTTCATTATGCGCATCGTTTCACCACTATCTTTACTACCTTGCAGCAACTCGATCTGCTGTCGTTGCAGAACCGTGAACAGGCGGATTCTCAACTTGCACAATCAATCGATGAGCCGGCAATTCGCGCCTATCTGCTGCAGAACCTGGCACGAAAAAACGGCCATTGGCAGTGGCGCATCAATCTTGATTCACTGCATGCCGACATGGATGCAGTCATGGATTTTCCAGACTATAGCGGGAGTCAGTATGCTGGCAGCACGCTGTTTCTTCATGGGGAGAGATCCAACTATGTTGATCAACGCGGGCGGCAGGCGGCTGTCAGACTCTTTCCCAACGCTGATTTTGTTGAAGTCGAAAATGCCGGCCACTGGGTCTATGCGGAGCAGCCCGAAAAATTTATTCAATATGTCGA
>JAIVTC010000324.1:0-2016 GCA_048629055.1 Candidatus Bathyarchaeota archaeon | reverse complement strand
CTGAAGGAGAGAGCAAATACTCTCCCGTCGCTTTCAGCGAAGAGTTTTTTGTCGATTAACAAAGAAAGGAACCACGGATGCACACAGATGTTCCTTGATCTTTTCATCTGGTAACTTCTCAAAAGTCTGCGCATATTTTGAGTTCACCAAGGCGTAGGGCGTAATAAGCGACAGCGCATTGCGCCGCATGGAGAAGGTGCAATGCGCTGTCGCTTATTGCACCCTACAAGTTCAAGTAAAGCACGGTGTTTATTGAGATGTTACTTAAATCTGTGTTTATCTGTGTGAATCTGTGGTGAAATTTTTTTTATTGGTTGATTTTCAATCAGAGTGATCCAAATCCGCGGTAGAGGGTGTAGAGTCCGAACAGAATCAGGCCTATGCCTGCTGCCGATCGAACGGATGAACGCTGCATGAAGGGGACGAACTCCCCTGCCAGCAACCCTGTTGCAATCAGATTCGGCAGGGTGCCGAGACCGAAAGCCAGCAACAGCAGAGAGCCGTTGACGGCGCTGCCTGAACCCAGCGCCCAGATCAACATGCTGTAGACCAGGCCGCAGGGCAGCCAGCCCCACAACATTCCGAGTACAAACCCCTGGCCGCTGTTTTTCACCGGCAATAACTTGCGTCCATAAGGCTCGATGCGCTTCCACAATGCGCCGCCGGCTGACTCTATATGGCGTAAAAAACCACTCCATCCGCCCAGGTAGAGCCCCATCAACATCATCATCACGCCGGCGATGAGCGCCAGCGTAACCTGTAACCATTGCACCGGCAAAAAGCCTGTAGAGAGCTGGCCAATCCCCCCGAACAACGCCCCGGCAATGACATAGGAGAGCACGCGTCCGCCGTTATAGCTCAGCAGCAGCGGCAGTCGCTTTTGCTGCTGCGGCATCGCCAGAGACAGCGCCCCGACGATGCCACCGCACATGCCGACGCAGTGAACGCCGCCAAGTAGTCCCGCCGTAAAGGCGGATCCCAACTGCAGCCACTCAACCAACTTTTTGCTCCAGGGAAATCGTGCGTGCAGTCAGCCAGATCAACAGCAGCACCGGGATGCCGATGATTGCGGTGCCAAGAAAGAAATAAGAATAACCGACCTGGTCAACGATCTGGCCGGAATAGCCCCCCAGCAACTTGGGGATAAGCGTCATCAGTGAACTGAATATCGCATACTGTATGGCTGTAAATGAGACGCTGGTGAGACTCGACAGCCAGGCGATAAATGCAGCAACCGCCAGGCCGCCGCTGAGATTATCCGCTGCAATCACCACCGTCAGCAGCCACACATCCCCGCTATTCTGCGCCAGCAGCATAAACAGCAGGTTGGTCGCGGCAGTCAGCACTGCGCCTGTAAAAAGAATCTTCATGACGCCAAAACGCAGCGTCAGGAAGCCACCCAGGAAGCCTCCCAGAATGGTCATCCACAGGCCGAATACCTTGGTGACAGTCGCAATCTGCTCCTTGCTGAATCCCATATCCTGGTAGAAGACGTTTGAAATCACACCCATCACAATATCTGCAATACGATAAAACCCCACCAGCAGCAGGATCAGCACAGCAGCACGGCCGTATCGGTGAAAAAAATCGGCGACCGGTTCGATGTAAGTTTCTCGCACCATGCCACGGTTGGCAATGCCCACCAGCACCGCGATATACGCCATGCCCAGTGCTGCTACAAGTGATACCAGCAGGCGTCCGCTCTCCAGCAGAAAGGCAGCCAGACCATTGTTGAAGTGCAGGCTCTGCTGCATCCACAGTTTGCCTGAATCGACCACGGCGGAGAGGGTGACAAATGTGGTAATGAAGGCAATCACGACGAGGATAAACAACCCCAGGAATCGCAAATAATCGACAGCATGATGCAGATAGCTGGATGTGCGGCTGGTTTGGGGCTCTTTGATCACCAGGGTTGTGACAACACCAATCAGCATCGCGCCCGCCATACAGAGATAGGTCTGTTGCCAGGCGGCATAACTATAGGATCCCATGTCGGAACCAAACCATGCCGCCAGA